>CANQZY010000016.1 GCA_947628455.1 uncultured Methanobrevibacter sp. | reverse complement strand
TTGGAAAATCTGGTCCTTTAATATACTGCATAAGACCTTCTAAATCTATATCAGGATTATCTATATAAGCAACACAACCATCTATAACTTCTCCTAAATTATGCGGAGGAATATTTGTGGCCATACCAACGGCAATTCCTGTTGTTCCGTTTACCAAAATATTTGGAAAACGGGATGGTAAAATCTCTGGTTCCTTCTCTGATTCATCAAAATTAGGTATAAAATTCACCGTATTTTTATTGATGTTTCTTAATAATTCTAATGATATTTTTGATAATCTAGATTCAGTATAACGCATAGCTGCTGCACCATAGCCATCAATATTACCAAAATTACCATGTCCATCAACTAACATATATCTATAAGAAAAATCTTGGGCCATTCTAACCATAGCTTCGTAAATACTACTATCACCATGAGGATGATATTTACCCATTACATCTCCAACAATTCTTGCACTCTTTTTATGCGGTTTATCAGGTGTATATCCCGATTCATACATTGAATAAAGAATTCTTCGATGAACAGGTTTTAAACCATCTCGTAAATCAGGCAGTGCCCTAGCTACAATGACACTCATAGAATACTCTAAGAATGAATCTTCTACTTCTTTAACTATATTATTTTGTTCTAATTTATCCATAAACTATCCCCTATACATCTAAATTTTCTACATATGTAGCGTTGGTTTCTATAAAATTTCTCCTTGGTTCTACTTCTTCACCCATTAATTTAGAGAAACACTCATCGGCCAACAAAGCATCATCTACTGTTATTTGTCTTAAAACTCGTTTATTTATATCCATAGTTGTTTCATTTAATTCTTCAGCATCCATTTCTCCTAAACCCTTCATTCTCATAATATCATATTTAGTATTAGGATTTAAGGTTGCCAAATATTCATCTCTTTCCTGTTCATTTAAAACATATTTGATAGTTTTTCCATGTTTTATAACAAAAAGTGGTGGTTGAGCAGCATATACATGTCCTGCTTCAACAATAGGTCTAAAAAAGCGATAAAACAAAGTTAAAAGTAATACTCTAATATGTGAACCATCAACATCGGCATCGGTCATTATAATAATCTTATCATAACGCAATTTTGATAAATCAAATTCTTCTCCAATACCAGTTCCAAATGCCGTAATAATAGTTCTAATTTCTTCATTAGAAAGAGCTCTATCTAATCTAGCCTTTTCAACATTTAATATTTTTCCTCTTAAAGGTAATATAGCCTGAGTCATGCTATCTCGACCCTTTATAGCGGATCCGCCAGCTGAATCTCCTTCGACTAAAAATATTTCACTAATAGAGGCATCTTTGCTCTTACAATCAGACAATTTACCATAGAAATTAGTAACATCTAAATCCCCTTTTCTTCTTGTCAATTCTCTAGCTCTTTTTGCAGCAACCCTAGCTCTTGTTGCTGTAATGGCTTTTTCCACAATTATTTTTGCTTCATCCGGATTTTCTAATAAAAATCTCTCAAAAGTTTCTGAAAAAATACGATTAGCAATCCCTCTAACTTCAACATTTCCTAGTTTTGTTTTTGTTTGCCCTTCAAATTGGGGATCAGGATGTTTACAAGAAATAATCATTGTAATTCCTTCTCTGACATCCTCACCAGTTAATGGTTCATCGTTTTCCTTTAAAAATTTATTAGCTACAGCATACTTATTTAATACTCTAGTAAGAGAAGCTCTTACTCCATCTTCATGAGTTCCACCTTCAGGTGTTTTAATATTATTAACAAAAGAATATATACTAGCATTATATGAAGCGTTATACTGTAATGCCACCTCAATAGATACATCTTTTTCAATACCTTGAACATCTATGATAGTAGGATGAATAGGATTTTTATTTTCATTTATCATATGAACATATTCTCTAATGCCACCTTCATATAAAAATGCTTCCTTTTTCCCTTCTTCTCTTTCATCTACTAATAATATTTTAAGACCTCTATTCAAAAAAGCTAATTCTCGCAATCGCTGTTTTAAGATTTCATATTGAAACACTGTTGTTTCAGTAAATATCTCAGGATCTGGTTTAAACGTTACTGTTGTTCCTGTTCTATCAATAGAACAAGTATCAATTATTTCAAGGTTATTAACCGGTTTTCCTCCATCTACATATTTTTGATAATAAACTTTACCATTTTTATATATACGAACCTCTAACCATTTACTTAAAGCATTAACAACAGAAGCACCAACTCCATGTAGACCACCAGATACTTTGTATCCACCACCACCAAATTTACCTCCTGCATGTAAGACAGTATAAACTGTTTCAACAGTAGATTTGCCTGTTTTTGGATGAATTTCCACAGGAATTCCTCTTCCATCATCTTTAACAGTAATAGTATTCTCTTTTCCTATAATTACTTCTATATCATCAGCATAACCCGCTAAAGCTTCATCAATCGCATTATCAACTATCTCCCAAACAAGATGATGTAGACCCCTTTCACCAGTTGATCCTATATACATTCCAGGTCTTTTACGAACTGCCTCTAGACCTTCTAATACTTGTATTGAAGATGAATCATATGAATTTGTTATTTGCTCTTTTTCTTCCATTTTTAACCCTACTTTCTCTCTATTTGATTATTCTTTATTTCAAAAATAACGGCATTTTCAATCATTCTTTTATTAATATTTTTTAAATCTGTTGTTGTTATAATACTTTGAATATCTTTGTTTATATAAGCTAATATCTTATTTCTCTTTTTTATATCTATCTCACTAAAAATATCATCTAATAATAAAACTGGTTTTGTTTGTAATTTTTTTTCAAAAACGTCTATTTCAGATAATTTATAAGACAATACAGCTATTTTTTGTTGACCTTGTGAACCAAATAACTTCAAATCTTTATCATCGACAAAAAAAGAAAAATCATCCCTGTGTGGTCCATAAAGTGTAATTCCTTGAGTTAATTCCTTTTGTCTGTTCTGTTGAAATTTTTGTAATAATATTTTTTTTATTTCATTATCTTCAAATATTTCAATACCAACATTATTCTCATAAATCAACTTAATATCTTTTATTCCTGTAATATTTTCATATATGGAAGATATTGACATATTAATTTGATCTATATATTTTTTTCTTTCTTTATAAATTATCACAGCTTTATCTATTAATTTTTCAGTCAAAATATTCAAATAAGCAAAATCTGCTAGATTATTAATATATAAAATTTTTAAATATTCATTTCTTATTTTTAAAATTTTATTGTATTCATTATATGCCTGCAAGTAAATTTTTGAAATTTGACTAATTTGTATGTTCAATAAATTTCTTCTAATACTAGGTGATCCCTTGATAATTTCTAAATCATTTGGTGTAAAAATTATGATATTTAAATTAGATATATAGTCAGAAAGTTTTCTAATATCTGTCTTATTGATTTTTATTTTTTTATTATTTTCAGAAATTAATATTTCTAAATTTTTTATTATATTTTTATCCTTAATAACACCTTTTATCTTAGTAAATTGTTTATTAAATTGTATAAAATTTTCTTCTAAACCTTGCTTATAAGATTTTGTCAAAGCCAAAATATATATACTTTCTAATATATTTGTTTTACCTTGAGCATTATTACCCACGATAATATTCGTATTTTTACCAAAAGTAATATCTAACTTATCATAATTTCTAAAATTTATTAAAGTAATTTTATTAACAATCACTTATAACCACTAAAACCCTTCATATATCCACCTAGCCCTAAATTAAATACTCCTATACATACAACTTAATTATATCATAAAAAAGCTTTAAAAACACTAAAAAAAAGAACTTTTAATTCTTTTTTCTGTTTTGAATAATAGATTCTAATCTTGTCGCCCTTAATATCTGGTTTTCAATTGTTCTAAAAGAAATTGGCAATATTATTTCAGAATCATTAATAAAAGTAATTTTCGTATTTTGATCACTTTTACTATAATTTTTAATTTTTTTCAACGAAATCCAACAACAATCAGTATTATTAGGAGATTCTGTAGGAAAAAAAATTAAATTTTTGCTTTCTTCAACAATAATAGGAACTTTATATCTTAATCCACCTAAAATATTTTGACTTCCCTCTTCTCTTCCACTATAAGAACTTCCAAAAAAACGACAACTATGATCCATTATATTATAAGATTTTTCTTCTATAACATAAGTATTGGAATCTTCTAATATTTCGGTTCTACCATCATTTTTACTTAAAACAGCTAAAGTTCCATCATTAATTTCATACATTTTTTAAGGCCCCCTTCCTGTAAACTTTTTTTGTTTACAATCTTTAAAATAACATTTTCTACTGTCGAAAAAAATAGAATTTTGTCATATACATCACCAAAAAAAAACCTTTAATTAGGTTTTTAATAAGTTCTAATAGGTAAAACTAATTGTGTTAAAGAATCATCTGTAGGATTTTTTAGAACAATTGGTTTAATTTCACCAACAAATTTTATTTCAACTTTATCAGAAGAAAAAGATTTTAAAGCCTCCATCATATATCTAGCACTAAAAGATATTTTTATATTTTCTTTATCTTTATTTTCAACAACCATTTTTTCTTCTACTCTTCCTACTTCTGCTGATGAGGATTTTATTATCAAATTATTACCATCTGTTTCTAAAGTAACTATATTTTTTTCTCGATCACTTGTTAATATACTTGCTCTATCTATAACATTATAAAAATCATTTAAATCAGCCACTAAAGTTAAATAAGTATCATTAGGAATCAAATTACTAGTATTAGGATAAGTTCCATTAATTAAACGTGATTGAAATAAAATATTATCATATTCAAATAAAATTTTATTATTAAATATATGTATATTAACTACTTTATCACTATCTCCCATTATTCTTACAAATTCTATAATATTTTTACTAGGAATAACAATATTATAATTGTCATTGATAATTTCCTCTAAATTTACTATTTTCCTAGAAAGTCTATAAGAATCAGTAGAATTACACTCAAGAATATTTCCAGAAATATTAAAATTAATACCTGTTAAAACTGGTTTTGCTTCATCAGTAGAAGCTGCAAAGGCTGTTTGATTAATAATATCCTTAAATATTTTTTGTTCTACTCTTATAGCGTTTTTACTCTTTTCTAAATTAACATTAGGATATTCCTTTTCATTTATACCATTTAAAGTAAATTCACTATTATCAGTATAAATTAATATCTTTAATTCATCTACTACTTCTATATTAATATATTCATCTGGTAATTTTCTCACAATATCTAATATATATTTTCCTTGAATAATAATACTACCCTGTTTTTCAATAACCATATTATCATCGTTTAATTTAATAGCGGTTTGAATAGTAATATCATTATCTGATGCTGTTAATATTAATTTATCTTTATGTAAATCAAATTTTATTCCTGATAAAACAGGTATTAGATTTTTTGTTGATATAGCTTTTGATACTTTGTTTAATCCTTCTAAAAGTGTTAATTTTTTAATTTTTAATTTCATTATTAATTCCTTCTTTCTAAATATTTATTATTATTATTACTGTGGATATTGTTGAAAACTATTTTTTTTATAATAATAATCGCAAAATAATCAAAATTTTTATGTTAATAAATATGTTAATAATTAATTGTTATAAACAAGTCAACCAATATCTTTTTTTATTTTTTCTATAATATTATTTAATTCTTTATTTGTTTTTATTTCTTTTTC
The DNA here is from genome assembly GCA_947628455.1 of uncultured Methanobrevibacter sp. GTDB lineage: Archaea > Methanobacteriota > Methanobacteria > Methanobacteriales > Methanobacteriaceae > Methanocatella. Next base: position 11,986 of record CANQZY010000016.1, on the reverse strand, counting down.
AATTTTTTCAACAGAATGAATTACAGTAGAATGATCTTTACCGCCAAACTCTGTACCTATTTTAGGAAAAGATTCATCAGTAAGTTTTCTACAAAGAAACATTGCTATTTGCCTTGGAAAAGCAATATTAGAACTTCTTTTTTTAGATTTCATATCTTCAACGGAAATTTGAAAATATTCAGCAACAATTTTTTGAATCTTATGAATATCATTTTGTTCACTAATTCCTTTGTTTATATAGTCTTTTAAGGCTTCAATAGCTAAATCAACATTAATTGTAGCTCCACCCATTATAGTTGAATAAGCTACTAATCTTGTAATAGATCCTTCTAATTGTCGAACATCACTGCCAACATTTGACGCTATATATTCAATAACATCATCAGGAATTTCTTTTTCAATAGCTCCAGCAGATATTTTTTTCTTTAAAATAGCAACTCTCAAAGCAAAATCTGGTGGAAAAATATCAACGGTTAATCCCCAGCAAAATCTTGTTCTTAACCTATCTTCAAGTAATTTTAAGTCATCAGGAGATCTATCTGATGAAATTATAATTTGTTTACTATCACTATATAAAGTATTAAATGTATGAAAAAATTCTTGTTGTGTTTGAGTAGCTCCACCTAAAAATTGAATATCATCAATAATTAAAACGTCAACATTTCTATATTTATTTTTAAAAAATTCTACATAATTGAAATTAGTACCAGATTCATCTTTTTTATTAATTCCTATAAAATCTTGAATAAATTGATCACTGGTAACATAAAGAACTTTTTTATTTGAATTTTGAATAATAAAATTTCCAATTGCCTGCATTAGATGAGTTTTTCCTAAACCACTATTACCGTAAATAAATAAAGGATTATACATTTTACCAGGATTTTCTGCTACTGATAAAGCAGCAGCATGAGCAAATTTATTGCTATTACCAACAATAAAATTATCAAAAGTATAATTAGTATTTAAATTAGAATTAACAGCACTATTATATGGAACTCCATCAGAAATGATATTATTACTATCTATTTTAACAACATTATTATTGTCTGATTCTATTTCTTCTTTTAGTATGAATTCTAATTCAAAATTTGTTCCCGTAATATTATTTAATATTTCGGTTATTAAATCATAATAATTATCAAAGAGATGTTTTTTATGAATAGGCATAGGTACAATAATTTTAGCTTTTCCATCTTTTAATTCATATAATTCAGTTTCACTAAACCATGTATCGTAAGATAAAGAAGTTATTTCATCTTTAATTGTAGCTAAAAAGTTGTTCCACAATACGGCAATATTCATTTAATCACCTCCCTGAAATAATAAAAAGCTTCAACCACTTTCATTGTAACTTAATTTTGTGGAAAAATAAAGCCAAAAAAACAAAAAAAATTTATAAACAGCTTATCAACAAATTTATAAACAATTACAAATACTATAAAATAAGAAAGAAAAAGAGTTTTCCACATTTTCCACAAATTTATATAAACAATATTGAAAAAAATAATAAACACGTCTGTGAAAAAGTGAAAAAATTAATAAATTAGAATGTTTTGATTGACAACTAAACCAATTTATTATTATAATAATGTAGATTTATGTTTGGAGGTGGAATTATACATGAAAAGAACATATCAACCAAATAATCGTAAAAAAGCAAAGAAACATGGTTTTTTCGCACGTATGAAAACGAATATTATAAATAATCGTCGTAAAAAAGGTCGTAAACGATTATCAAAATAATTTCCACTGCTACAGTGGTTTTTTAGTATTATTTATTAATGGGTGAGCTTATTATGAATAAAGAATATATATTAAAAAGAAATGAGGACTTTAAAAAAATAATAGATAAAAAGCAATTTATAAAAAACAAAGATTATATAATCTATTATGATAAAAATAATTTACACCAAGCCCGATTTGGAATATCTGTAGGAAAAAAATTAGGTAATGCCGTTATAAGAAATAAGAATAAAAGACAAATAAGAAATATTCTTTCAAAAAATAAAAAATACTATTCAAATGGAATAGATTATATTATAATTATAAGAAGAAGTGCTATTATAAGTTCTTTCCAAGAAAAATGTACTAATTTATTAGAATTATTAGATAAAATAAATAATTTTAATAATTAAAAGAAAGGATTAAATAAAAATGAAAAATCCAAATAAAATAAAAATATTATTAGTATTATTATTGCTATTATTAGCAACAGGATGTACAACAACACTTACAGATAAAAATAATAAACCAATTAAAAATCCTGAAACAGGTCAAAGTTTAACTAAAAATATATTATGTCAACCAAAGGATAAGGAAACAATAAAAATTTATAAAGAAAATAAAATATCTCTAGAAAAAATGCCTTCTTGTGAAAATTTTAAAATTACATCTGGAGGTTATGAGGGATTATGGAATAGTATATTTGTAAAACCACTTGCTTTCGTAATTTTATGGATTGGAAAATATATAAATAGCTACGGTATTTCACTTATCATCGTAAGTATATTGATTAGGTTAATAGCATATCCTGTAACCAAAAAAACAGCACTGCAATCGGAACTATTAAAAAAAGCTAAACCCGATTTAGATAGAATCGAAAAAAAATATAACAATAAAACCGATACTGAATCAATGATGAAAAAAAGCCAGGAACTTACCTTAATATATAAAAAATATAATATTAGTCCATTATCTGGCTGTCTTTATGCTTTTTTGCAATTACCATTGTTTATAGCCTTTTTGGAAGCTATAAATAGGGTTCCAGCAATCTTTGAAGAAAAATTAATTTTCCTTCAATTAGGTACTACACCAGTAATTGGTTTTGGAACAAATACATGGTTTATGTACATATTACTAGTTATTGCCATTGGTGGATCAACATATTTCTCTTTCAAATTAAATGCTACGGCGGCTAGTAATGAAGCAGGGATGAAGCAAATGCCTATTATTATGACGGGAATGATAATTTTAATGGGATTGTTCATGCCATCTGCTTTAGGATTATATTGGATTTCTACTAATATATTTACTATAGTACAAAACATTATTGTAAAAAGGAGTAAGATATTAAATGAATAAGCATGAGTATATTGGAAAAAATATTGAAGAAGCAACGCTAATGGCCATGGAGGATTTACAAGATACGAAAGACAATTTGTATATTAAAGAAGTACCTGTAAAAAATGGTTTATTTAGTAAAAAGACAAAAATAGAAGTGGCTACGAAAGATGAAATAGTCAATTATATAAAAACATTTTTATTAGAAGTTACTAAACAAATGGGTTTTAAAAGTAACATAGAGATAAAAAAAAGAGATGAAATAATTACATTTATATTATATTCTGATAATAATGCTGTTCTAATTGGCAAAAACGGTCGCAATTTAGAGGCATTGAGTGTAATAACTCGTCAAATGATTTCAAAGGAAATAAACAATCCTTTTAGATTTATATTAGATGTCGAAGAGTATAAACAAAAAAGACAAGGTGATCTAGAAAGATTAGCTAGAAGAATTGCTCGAGAAGTTATTTTAACTAAAACAGAGGTTAAATTAGATGCTATGAATTCATATGAACGTCGAATTATTCATAATGCATTAACAAATAAAAAGGGAGTTTATACAGAGAGTGTGGGAGAACAGCCTAATCGTTGTGTTGTAATAAAACCAAAAGAAGAGTAAAATAATATCTTCTTTTTTTTCTAAAAAAGATTGTAAAATACGTTTTTTCATATATAATAATTTTGCGAGGTGAAATTATGGAAGATACCATAGCTGCCATATCTACAGCTTTAGGTGGAGCTATATCCATAATTAGAATAAGTGGATCTAAAGCTATTGAAGAGGTAAATAATATTTTTAGTCAAACAGATTTAACTAAAGTTAAAAGCCATACTGTTCACTATGGCTATATCGTGGATAAAGATGAAATAATAGATGAGGTACTAGTTACAATTATGAAATCACCACGAACATATACAGTAGAAGATGTTGTAGAAATTAACTGTCATGGCGGAATCGCAACGACAACTAAAATTTTAAATTTATTATTAAAAAATAATGTTAGATTAGCAGAACCAGGGGAATTTACTAAGAGAGCATTTTTAAATGGAAGAATTGATCTAATTGAGGCTGAGTCCGTTATGGACCTAATTACTGTCAAAAATGATGAAGCTAGAAAAATAGCAATATCAAACTTAAGAGGAAAATCTAGTGATGAAATAAAACAATTAAGAGATAAAATATTACAAATATTAGCAAATATAGAGGTCAATATAGATTATCCAGAATATGAAGATATTGAAGTTATAACTACCAATGATCTTTTACCCAAAATAAAGAAAATAATAGAGGAAATGCAGTTATTAATAGAAAATAGCCAAAATGGCCAATTATTAAAAGAGGGAATTAAAACATTAATTGTTGGAAAACCAAATGTTGGTAAAAGTAGTATTCTTAATAGATTTTTAAAAGAAGACAAAGCAATTGTAACTGATATTGCAGGAACAACAAGAGATATAGTGGAAGGTACTGTAAATTTAAATGGAATATTATTAAATATAATTGATACTGCCGGTATTAGAAATACCGATGATATTGTAGAGCAAATAGGAGTAAATAAAGCTTTATCATTAATTGATGATGTTGATCTTGTTTTAGTTGTTCTAAATGGAAATGAATCTTTAACTGATGAAGATAAAATAATTTTAGAAAAAACAAAAAAAACAAAATCAATTGTTGTTATAAATAAAAATGATTTAAAATTAAAAATAGACAAAAGTCTTTTCAAAAATAGAAATGTTGTGGAAATTAATACTAAAACAACTACAGGAATAAAACCATTAGAGCAAAAAATTAGCAAATTATTTAATATGGAAAAAATAAAAGATAGTGAATATAAATATTTATCAAATATTAAGCAAATATCATTATTACAAGAAGCGTTAGTTAGTTTGAATAATGCTAAAAAAGGTATGATTGAAAAAGAGCCAATTGATATGATAGAATTAGATATTAAGCAAGGCTGGGAAAAGTTAGGAGAAATCATTGGTGAAACATATAGTGAAGAATTATTGGATAAGCTATTTAGTGAATTTTGTGTAGGTAAATAAACTTCAAAATTATTTCCCGGGAAATAATTTTAATAAAAATAGGGAACTCCTATTTTTTTCTAATAGACATATTTATCAAAGAGGAAGTGATTATCATGTATTATGATATTGTAGTAGTTGGTGGTGGACATGCTGGTTGTGAAGCGTGTTTAGCATCCGCAAGGTTAGGCCATAAAACATTATTAGTAACGGGAAATATAAAAAACATTGCTGATATGCCTTGTAATCCGTCAATTGGAGGTCCTGCTAAGGGAATAGTAGTTAGGGAAATAGATGCTTTGGGAGGACAAATGGCTAAAAATATAGATTCAAGCATTTTACAAATGAAAATGCTAAATACAGGTAAAGGTCCTGCCGTTAGAGCTTTAAGAGCTCAAGCTGATAAAGTAATATATCCAAAAAAAATGATAGAAACATTAACGAAACAGAAAAATTTAGAAATACTAGAAGATTTAGTAAAAGATTTAATAATTGAAGATAAGAAAATAAAGGGAATAAAATTAAATAGTGGTAAAAGTATTTTGACTAAAGCTGTAATACTTACTACAGGAACATATTTAAACGCAACTATATTAGTTGGAGATAACAAAAAATCTTCGGGACCTCATGGAGAAAAGCCAGCATTATATTTAAGTGATAATTTAAAAAAATTAGGATTTAATATTATTCGGTTAAAAACAGGAACTCCTCCGCGCCTTGAGAAAAAAAGTATAGATTTTTCTAAGGCCAAATTAGAATCAGGTGATAAAGACCAAAGTTTTACTTTTTCTTTTGATAATAAAATTCAATATAAAATAGATAAACAGGTACCGTGCTATTTAGTATATACAAACACTAAAACACATGAAATAATTAAAAATAATTTAGATAAATCTAGCATGTATGGAGGATATGCCGTAGGTATTGGACCAAGATATTGTCCATCTATAGAAGATAAAGTAGTTCGCTTTCAAGATAAAGAAAGGCATCAATTATTTTTAGAACCAGAAAGTATCTATTATGATGACATTTATCTTCAAGGTTTTTCAACTAGTATGCCTCATGATATTCAAGAACAGATGGTTCATAGTATTTCAGGATTGGAAAACGCCATAATAAAAAAATATGCTTATGCTATTGAGTATGACGCTATTGATCCAACTCAATTAAAGCAAAGTTTAGAAACAAAAATAATCAGCGGCTTGTTTACAGCTGGTCAAATTAATGGAACAAGTGGTTATGAAGAAGCAGCAGGCCAAGGTTTAATTGCGGGAATTAATGCTAGTTTAAAAATTGAAGGGAAAAATCCACTGATACTAAAAAGAAGCGATGCTTATATAGGTGTTTTAATTGATGACCTGGTGACTAAAGGAATAAAAGACCCTTATCGATTATTAACTTCTCGCGCTGAATATCGCTTACTATTGAGGCACGATAATGCAGATTTAAGATTAAGAAAATATGGTTATGAAGTAGGATTAGTAAATAAAAAACAATATCAAAAATTCCAAGAAAAGCAACAAGAAATTTTAGACACAATAGAAGAGTTAAAAAAGATTAAAATAACTCCTACGACAAAAAACAATAATATTTTAGTAAAAATGAATACCAAACCATTAAAATCCGCTATTACTCTTTATGAGTTGTTAAAACGTCCTGAAATAAATATACAAGATCTTAAGGAGCTTTGTAAAATATCAAATGATTGTGCCATTTTAGAAGAAGTTGAAATTAATATAAAATATGAAGGTTATATAAAAAAAGCCATAGCTGAAGCTGAAAAAATGTTAAAATTAGAAAATAAAAAGATTCCGACGGACATTGATTACAATAAAATTAAAAATCTTGCTAGTGAGGCCAAACAAAAATTACAGCAAATTAAACCAACTTCTATTGGTCAAGCTACTAGAATAAGTGGAGTTAATCCATCTGATATAACTGTTTTGATGATATATCTGAAAAAAAGAGGTGTTGTAAGTGGGTGAGAAAGAATTTATAAATCGAGTTGCTGAATTAGGAATACACTTAGATGAATATCAATTACGACAATTAAATAATTACTATAAAATTTTAATAGAAGCCAATAAAAAAATTAATTTGACAAGAATAGTAGAAAAAGAAGAGGTTTATCTAAAACATTTTTACGACAGTTTAACCATTCAAAAAATATTCGATTTAACAGAAGCTACTACATTATGTGATATTGGTAGTGGTGCAGGTTTTCCAGGAATCGTATTAAAAATTTGCTTTCCTCATCTAAAAGTAATTTTAATAGATTCTTTAAATAAACGAATTAGCTTTCTTCAAACTGTTATTAATAAATTAGAATTAAATAATATAGAGGCAATTCATATTCGAGCCGAAGAATTAGCTAAACAAAATAAATCATTTGATGTGGTGACCGCTCGTGCAGTTGCATCATTGCCTAAACTCTTACCATTAGGTATGAATTTAGTAAATAAAAATGGCTGTTTTATTGCTATGAAAGCTAATGTTGAAAATGAATTATTAGAATCACAACCATTAATTGAAAAAAACAATTGGATTCAAACAAAAATCTGTAATTTTGATTTACCTAATTGCAAAGGTAAAAGAACTTTATTAGAATTTAAACATAAAAACAATAAAAATTTCTAGCATAAAAGCAAAATCGATGGTATAATGATACCATAGGGAAATAAAAAGGATAGTGAGGGGATATAATATGCCTGGAGAAAATGAAATAGTTTATCTATATTTAGACGATATAATACCAAATAGATTTCAACCACGAGAAGTATTTGATGATCGTGCATTACAAGAATTAGCAGCTTCTATTAAAGAACATGGGGTAATTCAACCAATAATTGTCAGAAACATAGGGCAAAAGTATGAAATAATTGCTGGCGAGAGACGTTATAAAGCCTCAGCTATTGCAGGACTTACTAAAATACCAGCCATTATCAGAAATTTAGATGATAAAGAAAGTTCAAAAGTTGCTTTACTAGAAAATTTGCAGCGAAAGGATTTAAATCCTATAGAAGAAGCTAGAACTTATCAAAAAATTTTAGAAATTGACGAAATGACTCAAGATGAATTGGCAAAAACCATGGGTAAAAGTCAATCTGCAGTTGCCAATAAAATGCGGTTATTGTCGTTGCCAGATGAAATACAAGATGCGCTTTTACAAGGTAAGATTTCGGAAAGACATGCTAGATCACTCTTAACTTTAGCATCAAAAGAAGAACAAATTGCCATGATGAACGAAGTAATTAATAAAAGAATGACTGTTCGTGAATTAGATCAACAGCTAAAAACCAACAAAGAAGTTCCTAATACAGAGAATAATATTACAAGTAATCCCTTAAAACCAAATGAAGCGCCACGATTTATAAATTTTGATTTGCCACACGCAGAGCAAGAATCAAATACTGTCAATAAAGAATTTGAACCTATTTTAAATAACACACCTCAATCTACAGAAAACAATAATTCGGTAGCAGATTTAGATATGCTTCTAAATCTTCCAAAAGAGCCACCTGTCAATCAATCGTCAGAATTACAACAGCAATTAAATGATAAGATAAATCAAATGAATCAAAATATACCACAAGCAACAGAACAACCACCGCTAGATACACCTATAAACCAAAAGAATCAGGATATTGAAGTGTTATTTCCTGAAGATTCTGCAAATAATGTTGCTATAGAACCTGAACCAGAAACGTCAACGATTGATAAAGGTTATAATTTAAAATTAGCAATTAATGACACCAGAGATTTTATTAGAAATCTTGAACAAAAAGGCATGGTTATTACAACAGAAGAAATGGATCTTGAAAATTTATATCAGATTGTAATAAAGATAGATAAAAATAAATAGTAGATAAAAGTAGATAAAAAATCTACTTTTTTGCTAAAAATATTTCAAAACAAGACATTTTTTGATAAAATATATATGTTAGAAATCAAAGGAAAAGGTGATGACATGGGAAAGATTATTTCGTTGGTTAATCAAAAAGGTGGAGTTGGTAAAACAACAACAAGTATCAATCTTTCTGCATCGTTAGCGCTGTTAGGTAAAAAAACATTACTTATTGATTTGGATCCTCAAGGAAACACAACTACAGGAGTAGGAATTAATAAAGGTGATATCGAAAGAAGTGTTTATGATGTCTTAACAGGAAACTGCAGTATTAATCAAGCTATTATTAAAACAAAATATAAAAATTTATTTGTATTACCTGCAACAATTAACCTAGCTGGAATAGATATTGAATTAATGGAAAAAAGTCAAAATGAGCCAGGATTTGTAAAAGGAAGTCAATTAAAGCAACATTTGGATATAATTAAAGATCATTTTGATTATATAATTATTGATTGTCCGCCTTCTTTAGGCTTAATTACTACTAATGCCTTAACGGCTTCAAACTCCGTTATTATACCAGTACAATGTGAATTTTTTGCTTTGGAAGGAATAATGCAATTATTAAATACTATCATGTTAGCTCAGAAAACTTTAAATCCAAATTTAGATATTGAAGGGGTCTTATTAACTATGTTAGATTCTAGAACTAATCTCGGATTTGAGGTAGTAGAAGATATACGTAAATTTTTCAAAGAAAGAGTTTATAATACAATAATTCCACGATTGATAAGATTAACCGAAGCACCATCACATGGAGAACCAATTATTGCTTATGATCCTAAAAGTAGAGGCTCTGAAGCATATATAAATTTAGCAAAGGAAGTGATTGAGCGTAATGGAAACTAATAGAAGAAGGGCTTTAGGAAGAGGCTTAGAAGAATTATTTAATAACGAACCCATTGATTATGAAAAAATTGAAGAAAAAATCATTACAACGACTCCTAAAGAAGCAATTACTGAAATAAATTTAGATGAATTAAGAAGCAATCCTTATCAACCACGACAAAATTTTGATGAAACAGCCTTAAAAGAGTTGGCATCATCAATCAAAGAACATGGAGTTTTTCAACCTATTATAGCTAAAAAGAGTATAAAAGGTTATGAAATAATTGCTGGAGAGCGAAGAGTAAAGGCTTCCAAATTAGCTGGCTTAAAAACTATTCCCGCTATTGTTCGTGATTTTAGTGATGAAGATATGATGGAAATAGCACTATTAGAAAATTTACAAAGAGAGGATTTGAGCTCTTTAGAAGAAGCACTGGCATATAGAAAATTATTAGATACATTGAATCTTACACAAGAACAACTTGCTAATAGACTTGGTAAGAGTCGTAGCCACATAACTAACATGTTAGGATTACTTACTCTACCTGATGATGTTAAAAGTTTACTTAATGAAAACAAAATATCTATGAGTCATGCTAGAGTATTAAGTAAAATAGAAGATCCTGAAAAAGTACGATATTTAGCTAATAAAATTATTAAAGAGGGCTTAAATGTTAGGCAAATAGAACAGCTATCTACTGATAGTGCCTATGAAAAGAAAAAAGTTATTACACGCAAATCAAATTCTAAGGAATACTCTTATGTAGAAGAAATGCTATGTGATAAATTAGGAACAAAAGTAAAAATCAAGCAAAACAAAATAGAAATATTCTTTACAAATAATAATGATTTAAATAGAATCTTGGAGATTATTCAATTAGATAAATAAATGGAGGCCTTAGATGCAAACAGTATTTAAAATATTAACGAATTCTAAAATTTATTTACCGATATTTTATATTGCTATTGGGATAATTTTATATAATATAATAAAAATAATATTAGATAAGATTTTTTATAATAAAATAGTTCATCCGAAACAAAAAAAACGTGTCACAACAATTAGAATATTATTTAAAAATATTACCAAATATACATTGGGTATTATAGTATTTTTAGCTGTTTTAACAGTTTATAATGTTGATGTAAACGCTATTTTAGCTGGATTAGGTATTGTTGGTTTAGTATTTGGTTTAGCAACTCAAGATATAATAAAAGATTTATTATCAGGAATTTCTATTATATTAGAAAATCAATATATGATAGGGGATGTAATAGAAATCAATGGTTTCAAAGGCGAAGTTAAATTCTTAGGATTAAGAACAACAAGAATTCAAAATTATAAGGGTGAAATGCTGATATTATCTAATCGGAATATCAATCAAGTAATAAATTATAGCACGGATTATTCATTAGCAATTGTTGACGTATCAGTAGCTTATGAAAGCGATCTTAACCAAGTAGAAAAATGTCTTCAAAAAATAGCTAGTGAATTTAGTAATAAATTACCTAAAATAAAAGAAAATATAGAAATATTAGGCATAAATCAATTAGATGACTCAGCTGTCGTTTATCAAATTAGGGCCAAAGCAGAAGCAAATAATCAATACCAAATTGAACGAGAATTAAAAAAGCAAATAAAATTAGCATTTGATAAAGAAAAAATAAAAATACCATATACTCAAATTGAGGTTCACCATGGAGAATAAAAAAGAATATACCATAGGAACAAAAGTAACTATGAAAAAAGCTCATCCTTGTGGAAGTAATGAATGGGAAATTGTTAGAATAGGTGCTGATATAAAAATAAAATGTTGTAACTGTAATAGAACTGTTATGCTTCCTAGAATAGAATTTAATAAAAAGTTAAAGAAAATACTTTCTTAGAAAGGATTATCATGAAAAATAAAAAGAAATTAAAACTGAAAAAATTTTATTTTCATCCAGTGACAACAATAATATTATTAACGTTATTTGTAATAATTTTAAGTGGAATTTTATCACTGTTTGAAATGCAAGCAACATATAATCAGATTAATATTAATACCAATCAATTAGAGCCTACTTTAGTAACGATTAAAAGTTTGTTAAATTATGATGGTATGAAATATATTATAAGTAATGCAGCTAGAAACTTTATTAGTTTTGCTCCTTTGAGTA
>CANQZY010000015.1 GCA_947628455.1 uncultured Methanobrevibacter sp. | reverse complement strand
CTACAACAATTTTAGGTTCAGGAGCTTTATCATAAACTCTTTTAAGATTAGTAATCCACTGCTCTGTAACAGCACCTGTCAATAACAACACATCAGCTTCACGAGGATTATTATGAACATAAATACCATACTGCTCTAAATCATAACGAGGAGAAAGTAACGCAACCAACTCAACATCACAACCATTACAACCCCCACAATTTACAATACAAACATGAATAGAACTTTTTCTTACAATACCTTTAAGATGATCTAACATACTACCTTCTCCGCCAAATTATAATCTTTCAAAATTTGCAAGATCCTACTTCTTCCCTGCTCAATAGCCTTATCATAATCTTTCCCATCCCACACCTTCATAGATATCATTTCTATAATTTCAAAAGCCTCATCATCACTCACCAATTTCAATGTCCCCGATAACCAACCTAACCTCAAATCATCATATATCCTCCTTTTAAGAGATAAAAATTCAGCTTGTTCATGTGTTGTATGCAAACATTCCAAAGAAGACATATCCAAATCATCCATCAATATATTCTCCATCTCTTCAACAGTAACACCAAACTCATCAGCTAATGGAACAACAATATCTTTATGCCATTTAAAACTCCTAATAATCCTCTGTTTCATCAATATTAATCTCTCATCATCATCCATATAAAATCACACCATAAAGACACACTTTAAAATCCCATAACAAATAATACCCGCAACAATACCAATCACAGTCTCTTTTCTACCATAACCCGGCCTTTCATTAAATACAAAACCAACAAAGAAAAACCCTATAGCCAATAAAATAAAAGATATCCCAAAGTTAGACCAAAAAGCCGCTCCTAAAAATACAAAAACCCATCCCACAAAAGCAAATATTAAAGCTATAGAATCTAACCCACCACTAGTATAAGGTTGAGAATGATTTTTATAACTCCATAAAAGACCAACTATAGAACCTACAATAAATGTAAGTAAATATATTAAATAATCCAAATATTCTATCAATATACTGCCCCACTTTATACTACTTTATAATGCATAATAAATAACACACAAATAACAATAAAAGTAATAAAGAAAAATACTTTCTCAAAACTCTCAATTTTAGACGCCCATAAACTTTTATCAACCAATAACACTAAAAATAAAAAAAATATTCCTAAAAATATTATAGGCATAGCAACAATCCATTGAAAATAAGTTATTATAAATCCTAAAAATACAATTCCAATAGAAACTAACGAGCAAAAATATACAATTGCATTATCTTTATTCATATTCATAACCCCAAATCTTTTTTTTATATAAATATCATCACAATTGTCCCTACAAAACAAACAAAACAAATTGTTATTTGAGTCATTACAGAATGATTGGGATTTAACATGGGTGTAGTAGCATTAATAAAACCTGTGATAACTGAAATAAGAACCATTCCTATTACTAACCAAATTATAGATATTGGTCCGAAGAATAACACTAAAAATAACCATAACATCACATACCATGCAATAGATTCTGACATCATCAAAAATCCTCTTAAAAATCCAAAATGTTCTGTTTCAAATCCTGTGACTAAATCTTTTCCTTTGGTAATAGCAAATGGAGAATATGGAGATTTTGTTAGTAATAAAGTAAATAACATAACTGCTGCCAATGGAATGGAACTTATAAGAGGACCATGTATGCTCTGATACATTAATATCCCAGATATATTTAAAGTCCCTGTTTTAAAATAAATTAAAGCAATAGCTGCAAATAAAGGAAGTTCTGTGGCTGCTGAAAGAACCGCTCTAACACAACTCATTTTTCCATATGGAGAACCAGAACTTGATCCCGCATTATGCTCAACAATTTTATAAATTGCATACACCGCAAAGATAATTAACAATGAATTTTCAGTAACCGGACCCACAATAACTCCAACAATCCAAACCACTGCTAAAATAAATATTATAGATACATAAAATGGCATTGAAGCTGTTTTTGGAAATGAAGATTCTTTAAAGAAAAACTTTAAAGAATGTAATAAATATTGAATAACAGGAGGACCTGGTCTTAACTGAACACGAGCCATTATCTTTCTATGCAATCCTAACAATAAGCTTCCCGCTAAAAATGCAATAATTACATTAATTAAAATATCCGCCATTAAATACATAAATAATCCCTAATATCCTGTAAATGGTTCTTCTACTCTAGCTTCCTTATCCTCCTCTCTAGGTTTTGCCATAGTTATCAATCCCAAAGACAAAATCCACAATGGAATAAAGAAAATTGAAATTACATACACCAACCATATAGGTATTGTAAATACTAAAGCATATAATATAAATATAGTAGATATAACTAACAATAATAAACATATCTTCGTTTGTCTCTCCATAACTACCCCACACACTACATTAAAACTAATAAAAATATCTCCACTGCTCGTATAATAATAAATAATGAGCTTAAATGAATAATAATTATAAACGGTGAACCCGGTGTTCTAAACATTTCAGCTTTTGTTGCAAAAAATGGCGCAACACCGCTTTCACCAATAACACCAATCAACATTAACAAAGCACCGAATATTATCATAGGTGTTGTATGCATAGTTGATAAAATATCTAAACTTAATGTACCAGTAGCTGCAAGTATAATCGCCGCACCACCAAACAAAGGCAAACTACACATCATAGCTATTAAACCATAATGAAACGCGGAATTAAGAACACTAACCTGCCTAACTGCAGATACAATCCCTATATTTAATATACCCACTAAAGCCATAAATAATGTGAAATCAAACAAGTCTCCTGTAATCATCGCACCTGCTGATGCAATACCACAAATAACCGCTAAAAATCTTCTTTGATGAAACTCTTTTTTACCAACATTCTTATTGGTATTTTCTAATTTAACCAAACTTGCTTCTACTTGTGTCTCAGTTTTACTAACAGCGATTAAAAATGTGAATATTAATAAAACCACAAACATGAACAAATTAAAAGGTGTTAAATATAATACTATATCACCAAAAGGTATTGTTCCAAGCAAATTTCCTCCAAGCACTTCAAAACTCATAAAAAAAATAACACCTCACTCTTTATTCATATCCTCTCTCATAAGCACTCCAACAAGCCCTATTTTCGAAGCCACTTTTAATAACAAACCACAAGCCGCAAGCAATAAACTCACCAACCAATATTCTGGCAACAAGAAAAATAACGCAAACCCAACAATCCAAAAACACCATGCAATTCCAGAAACACCGCTTAAACCTTCAAATGTAAATATAGCAAGACCTCTAGCTTTTCTAGAAACAAGATACAAAACCACTCCACAACCAGCAACTGCACCACCAGTAAAACCAGTTAAAAACAACCCATAAGCAATCAAAACCAAAGCAATGAAATTTGGCGCAGTAGTCATCACTTCCATATCTAAATTATAAGGCAATGAAAACAATGAAATTCTCTTATCAACATTCACCTTAGGATTATTTTCAATCTTATGCATTTCTCTTGAAAGCAAAATCTCCGAAATAGCCATTATCTCAGCCAACTCCACAACCAAACCAGGTAAAATTAACGATTCAGCCAAATCAGTGCCCACAGCCGATACAATAAGCATCATAGCAAATCCAATAATATCTGTTAAAATAAGAATATGAATCTCCTTTTTTCTCATAGCAATAGCCATACTACCAATAAAACCAACAATTAACCCTGCATAAATCGCCGGCAGATACATGGATACAAATACTTCAGGAACATGCGAAGGTACTAAAATCATCAATTATCCCTCTTCATTTGTTTATTACGAGCTTTAATATCCCTTAACTTAACTTCACTAGCTACTTTATTTGAATCTTTAATCGCCATTTTCATATCTGAACGAATTTCTTTTTTATCATTTTTTCTATTCATCGTATAATTAACAGCAAGCCATGAAGCAATAATAAACGCCATCATTAAAATTGAAGATTCAAGAATTGTATCAAAACCTCTAGTATAATACAATATCTCATCTATCAAACCACCCGGAGATGAATAAATTGTTGTTCCAAAATAAGGTGAAACAGAAGAAACCCATAAAGCTAAAGGTGACATATATGAATTAACCATACCCAATTCAGGAGCATTTTCCGGATATTGAGCCATTGAAATACCAGGTTCTTTTAAAACCTCACCACCCCTATCATAAGGCGCGATTGCAATACCTGCATCAACTTGAGCTTGCGGAGCAGACCTAATATAAATTTGATCAATATTCAAATCAAAAGGAACTAAAAAACCAACAACTAAAATAACACCCAATACAAACGCAAATAATCTAGGAATATTTTTAGGATTAGCTAACTTATTCCACAATCTAGCCACTCTCATAAATCAACCCCCATCTCTTCCAGTCTAATAAGTGTCCTAAACAAGATTAAAGTCATTATAACACTAGTAGCTAAAAGAGTTAAAAGTGCTAAAACATGATTATAACAAAGTAAAACTAAACAAACACCAATAGAAGCAACTTCAGTATTAAATATTCTAATAACAGGATCTTTAACACCAGGACCCCACGCAGTAGCAACACTACCTACAATAGATAAAAAAATACCAAAATAAAAAAATAATTGAACATCAATCATTAATAATCCCTTTTTCCACTTTTTTAGCTCTAATTTCTTTAATTTTAACAATAGATATTAAAAAAACAATAGTTGCTAACGGATCTGCTAACGCAGCAAACATTGCCACATCCAAATACCTAAACATAACAACTACTAAAATAAACCCAGCATCAAGAACAGAAAACATAATAACTTTACTAAGAGGCTTTTTTATAAAAATAACACCAAAAGCACCAATCAACATTAATGCAATAGATATAAATGTTACAATAACTTCTTCCATAATATTTTCATCCCTCTTTAATCTAAAATTACTTCCTCATCCAATCTCTTAAGACAATATGCAATTGCATTTGAACTAATAGTTGAACAAATAAAAAAAGCAGCCGCAACAAAAAGAGCAAAAGGCGTATTAATCACTAACCCAATAAGAGCAGAAACACCAAAACCCACAACATTAACATATAACAACTTTTTAACATTGTCTTTAGCAATAAGCGCCCTTAAAGCAACAAAAATTACAATAATTCCAATAATTAATTTATACATCCCACATCATTCCTTTGACTGCCTATTAAATTTTCTCGCAATTCCACCCAATAACCTAGATGCTTTAGGCTGACTAATCCCCTGAATAGTTAAAATAGCTATTACCATCCCACAAACAAACATTTCAGGACGAAAACCTATAAAACCAGTTAAATAAATAATAAAAGTAATTGTAAATGAACCTAAACTACCCGCATAACCAGGATCTGCACATAATCTATTTCCTATAAACACAAAAAATCCAGCTAATAAACCCCCAGGTATTCCCATAATCATATAACCAATAGAAGCTAACAAAGTACCGGCAGACGCATCAGGAGAACAAAGAATATTTCCTTGAAAAAATCCGCCTGAAATATCACCATCTCTTTGACTTATAGATTCACCCACATTTCTAGCCCCTTCAACTCCCGGTTGTTCAGGAAGACCAAAATAAGTATCTATAATAACAAAATTAAACCAACAGATTATTATAGCTATTATAATTCCAATAATTTCATTCATATAACATCATCTCCATTATTAGGGCTGGGAAATACATAGTAAAATAAATATTTAACAAATAATGCAGAGGATATTCCAATAATTAATGAAAGCAACATGCCATTATATGCAAAATAATAACCTAAAATAAAAAATATAGATAATAAACCCACAGCAATTATCGGAGTAGGAAATAAAGCACTATTAACAAATGAATATCTATTTGGAGGCAATAAAGGAATTTTCAAAATTAAAGCCATAATTATTGAAGAAAATATCACAATTAAATAATCAATAACCATATTATTTGACCCTAAATTTAAATAAATCCCATTATAAAACCCTGCATATATAAAAGAATATAAATCACTGAAAATTAAGTTAAACATGTTCTAACTTAAAACTCCTATCTTTATTATTATATAAAATATAAATAGAACATGAAAATATATAAATGTTATTACTTAAAAAAACAAGTATATTAACTCTATAATAATTATAAAAGGATTAAAATTAATTAAAGTGATTAAATGGAAAATAAAAACATAATTGTAACTGGAGGATTAGGTTTTATCGGTTCACATATTGTAGATGAGCTAATAAACCACAATAAAGTAACAATTATAGATAACAAATCAACAGGAAAAATAGAAAATCTCCAAAATCCAACACACAAAAATCTTAAAATAATCGAAGGAGATTTAAATAATCTAAATCTAGATGAAATTTTTAAAAACCAACATTACATATTCCATCTTGCAGCAATGGCAAGTGTACCGCTAAGTGTTAAAAAACCATTACAATGTAATAAAAATAATGTAGATGCAACAATAAAACTATTAGAAGCTGCTAAAAATCAAAATATTAAGAAAGTAATCTTTTCCTCATCATCTGCAGTATATGGTGAAAACAAAAACATGCCATTAAAAGAAAATGAACCTCTAATGCCCACCTCACCTTATGCTGCATCCAAAGCAAGTTGTGAATTATATCTAAAAAGCTTCACAGAATCCTACGGATTAAATACAATTGCTTTAAGATATTTTAATGTATTCGGCCCTAAACAAGATAAAAACTCACAATACGCTGCAGTAATACCTAATTTTATAAGCGCAATACTAGAAGAAGAAAAACCAATAATATATGGTGATGGTGAACAAACTAGAGATTTTGTATTTGTCAAAGATATTGTAAAAGCCAATATTAAAGCCGCTGAATCAGATTATAATGGTATTGTAAATGTTGCATCTGGAGAAAAATTAACTATCAATAAACTATATGAAATTATTAAAAATACCCTAAAAAGCAATATTGAACCTCAATATCTACCTGAAAGACCAGGAGATATAAAACATTCACTAGCAGATACCTCCAATATGAAAAATATAAACTTTAACATTGACCATGATGATTTTGAATGGCAATTAAGCCAAACAGTAAAATGGTTTAAAACCCAATTATAAAAAAAAAAATATTTTATCATTTTTTTTTAGTGAAAACCACAATTACTACATGTTTCGCAAACATCATCAGATGGAGGTGTTTTTTGTAATTCCTGTAAAATAACAGCTATATTATAAATTTCCCCATTATCATTTTGTGAAGAAGTGATCGGTGATATTCCTTTAAAATAACAATTTATATCACCTGTATTTCCAATATCTACTTTTATAGGTTCTTGCATTTTAAATTTAGAAAAATAATCTTGAATTTCTTCTATAAGATTTTTAGGAACTGAAAAATTAAACACAAGAATTTTATTTTCTTTCATTTTAAGACCCACATATTTTTGGTCAATTTCAAGATTTAATCCTAAATGTTTTTTAAAAACTACAATATTATCAATATTTGAATCTGTCATGATCTTATACTTTCCTTTTAATATATATTAAATTATTTTTTTTTATTTTTATATAATTTAATGTATTTAGTATATTTCTTAATAAACCTTTAAATTAAAAATAGAAAATATTAAAAATTATGAATATAAAATATAATTATATTTTAATTAATAAAAAAAATTTACCCTTATATTAAATAACTTTTTTTGATTACTTATAACGAATTTACAGGTGTTCAAATTGAATGAAGAATACAATAAAGATATTGGAAAAAGAATTAAAGAATTAAGAGAACTTTCTAATATCACAATCAATGATTTAGCCCAAAAGATGAATATTGATGAAGATATCTATAAAAAATACGAAAATGGAACAATAGATATTCCAGCTAGTTTTTTATATGATCTATCTAATATATTCAATGTTGATTTAGGATTACTTCTAACTGGTGAAGAAACCAGAATGAATATTTTTGACGTTACCCGTTATAATAAAGGAGTTAAAGTATCCAGAAGAAAAGAATATGAATATGAAAACTTATGTAATAAATTCATGAATAAAAAAGCAGAGATGTTTATCGTTACAGTAGATCCTAAAGAAGATCCTGTACCTTCTTTAAACACCCATCCCGGTCAAGAATTCAACTATATTCTTGAAGGATCTGTTAAAATATACATTCACAATAATGAAATTACACTAAATGAAGGAGATTCCATAATATTTGATGCAAATCATAGACATGCAATGATTGCGCTTAACAATAAAAAAGCTAAATTTCTAGCAATAATTATCTAAAACAAATAAACAGATATTAATAAAAATATTTTTTTTATAGAGGTTTTAATAAAATGACATCATTAATTAAAGATTTTGTAGAAAGAGTTGATTTTGAATCTTATGAAGATTTTTATAATAACTTTAAATTAAAATATAAAGATGATTACAATTTCGGATTCGATGTTGTAGATAAATACGCGGATATTGATCCGGAAAAAGTTGCTTTAATCTGGACAAACGATAAAAATGAATCTTACACATTCACTTTCAAAGATATGAAAAAATTAAGCAACCAAGCCGCTAATCTATTTAAAAAATTAGGAATTAAAAAAGGAGATAAAGTAATGCTCACATTAAAAAACAGATATGAATTCTGGATTACTATGATAGCATTACACAAAATCGGAGCAATAGCCATTCCTGCAACACATATGCTAAAATACAAAG
This sequence comes from uncultured Methanobrevibacter sp., assembly GCA_947628455.1. GTDB lineage: Archaea > Methanobacteriota > Methanobacteria > Methanobacteriales > Methanobacteriaceae > Methanocatella. The sequence goes on along the minus strand of CANQZY010000015.1, from coordinate 9,236 downwards.
ATATAGACTTCAGAATTAAACAAGCGGACGTTAAAGCGGTTATCACAGTTGAAGAAGATGAATTAATCCCTGACTATGAAAAAGTTGAAAAAAATTTAGACTACAATCTTCAAAAATTAGTAATACAAAAAGACATTGATGGCTGGATTAACTTTAACGAAACTATTAAAAATGAAAATGATACCTTTGAAAGACCCACAGGCGATGAAAAACCCATGGCTGATGAAGAATTCTTAATATATTTCACTTCAGGAACTAGCGGACTTCCAAAAATGGTATCACACAGACATACATATAGTTTAGGCCATATACCCACTGCAAAATATTGGCATAATGTCGTTGAAGATGGAATACACCATACAGCAGCAGATACCGGCTGGGGAAAAGCAGTTTGGGGAAATCTATACGGTCAATGGATAGCGGGAACAAGCATATTCATATACGATTACGATAGATTCGATGGAATTAAATTACTTGAAAAAATAATTGAAAATAAAGTAAACACATTTTGCGCCCCTCCCACAATATACCGTTTCCTAATCAAAGGAGACATCAGCGGATATGATTTTTCCAATATCCAATATGTGACAACTGCAGGAGAACCATTACCACCAGAAGTATCTAAAAAATTCAAAGAAATTACAGGATTAACTATTAAAGAAGGATTCGGACAAACAGAAACCACACTAGCTATTGGAACATTTATCTGGTTAGACGCCAAATTAGGATCCATAGGAAAACCAAGCCCTTTATTTAAAACTAAATTAATTAATGAAAATAATGAAGAAGTTGATATTGGTGCTGAAGGAGAAATATCTGTAGATGTAAAAGAAAACATTCCTGAAGGATTATTTAAAGAGTACTACAAAGATTTCGAAAAACAAAAATCTGCATGGCATGATGGCTATTATCATTGTGGTGATACAGCGTGGAGAGACGAGGATGGATATATCCACTTTATTGGAAGAAATGATGATATTATTAAAAGCTCAGGTTATCGTATCGGACCATACGAAGTAGAAAGCGCTGTTTTATCCCATGAAAGTGTTGCTAATTGCGCGATCACAGCTTATCCTGATGAAATAAGAGGTCAAATTGTAAAAGCATCCATTGTACTTCAACCAGGTGTTGAACCTTCAGATGAACTTATAAAAGATATTCAAAATCATGTGAAAAATACAACAGCACCTTATAAATATCCGAGAATGATAGAATTTGTAGATGAACTACCCGAAACAATAAGTGGTAAAATTAGAAGAGTGCAAATTAGAGAAAAGGATCAAAATAACTGATAAAAATGAAAAAAGGAGAATCCTATCCTGTTATTCATAAAGAAGAATGTAAAGGATGTCAAAGATGCATAATAGCCTGCCCTGAAAAACTTATACATTCTTCATCAAATTTCAATAATGCAGGATATCAATATGCAATATATAATGGAGAAGGATGTGTTGGATGTAAAGATTGTTATTACACTTGCCCTGAACCATTAGCTATTGAAATTCATAGTTTTAAAAGAAAAAGTAATGAAATGTCAAGAATAATAAAATTTAAAGTTTGGGGGAAATCAAATGAGTAATCAAATAGTAAAAGGAAATAGTGCGGTTATCATTGGAGCCATGTATGCTGGATGTGACTGTTTTTTCGGATATCCTATAACACCCGCAAGTGAAATTCTACATGAAGCTTCCAAATACTTCCCTATGGCAGGCAGAAATTTCGTTCAAGCAGAAAGTGAAGAAGCATCGATTAACATGGTTTATGGAGGAGCAGCAACCGGACATAGAGTCATGACCGCCTCATCAGGACCAGGAATAAGTTTAATGCAAGAAGGATTTACTTACTTAGCCGGAGCTGAATTACCAGCAGTAATAGTGGATATTATGAGAGCAGGACCCGGTCTTGGAAATATAGGGCCCGAACAAATAGTAAAAGGAGGAGGGCATGGAAACTACAAAAACATTGTTCTCGCCCCTAACAGCGTACAAGAAATGTGCGATTTAACAATCCAAGCATTCAAACTCGCACACAAATACAAAAACCCCGTCGTCGTATTAGCTGACGGAACACTTGGACAGATGGCCGAACCACTAAAATTCCCAAAAAAAGCCATAAAACCAGAAATAGACAATTCCTGGGCAGTACGTGGAAATAAACAAACAATGCAAAATCTTGTAACTTCCATTTTTTTAGACTTTAATAAATTAGAAGAATTCAACTATAAAATAATTGAAAAATATAAAAAAATAGCTAAAAATGAAGTTATTGTAGATAAATACATGTTAGACGATGCAGATATTGTTCTTATATCATACGGAATTAGCAGCAGAATAGCCAGATCTGCTGTAGATAAAGCAAGACAAAAAGGATTAAAAGTAGGGCTTTTAAGACCCATTACACTATCTCCTTTTCCTGAAAAAGAAGTTAAAAAATTAGCTGATAAAGGAGTTATTTTTTTATCTGTTGAAATGAGTGAAGGGCAATTATTAGAAGATATTCAAAGAATAGCTGAAAGAAAAGAAAATACTTATCTTATAAATAGACTTGGTGGAAATCTTATTGAGTTAAATGATATTATGAATAAAATATATGAGATTTCAGGTATTGAAATTAAAGAAAGTAATCTTAAACATGATGAGAATAATAATATAAAATATTATTGATTAGGAATGTGATTAATAGTGAATGAAAAAAGTTTTAATCTCTCTAAAGATAATGATGATTTAGATTTAAAAATTTTTAAACATCCTGATTCAATTTATGATAGTTTTAAAAGAAAAGGTGATGCTAATCAAAAATCAACTCATTATTGTGCAGGATGTGGGCATGGAATTCTCCATAAGCTAATTGGGGAAGTTATGGATGATCTTAAAATTCAAGATCGTTGTGTTATGATTTCACCTGTAGGTTGTGCGGTGTTTGCTTATTATTATTTTAATTGTGGTAATGTTCAAACAGCACATGGAAGAGCACCTGCAGTTGCAACAGGTATCTCTAGAGCAGAAGATAACTCTATTGTAATGAGTTATCAAGGAGATGGGGATCTAGCATCCATTGGGTTAAACGAAACACTTCAAGCAGCTAATAGAGGGGAAAAAATTGTTGTTTTTTTTGTAAATAATACAGTTTATGGAATGACAGGAGGACAAATGGCACCCACAACTCTAATTGGAGAAAAAACAGTCACATGTCAAAATGGAAGAGACCCTCATTACGCTGGTTATCCTATTCATATGTGCGAATTAATAAATCAATTAGAAGCCCCTGCATATATTGAACGTGTCTCATTAGCTACTCCCAATAAAATAAAGTTAGCTAAAAGAGCTATTAAAAATGCTTTAACAATTCAAAAAGAAGGGAAAGGATATTGTTTTATTGAAATTCTTGCACCATGCCCTACAAATATAAAAAAAAATGCATTAGAAACAGAAAACTTCCTAGAAAAACAAATGGAAAAAGAATTTCCTCTTGGAAACTTTAGAAATCGATATTCTCAACTAGAAACTATTAAAAGACCTGATAGTGATTTTAGTCGTGAAAAATTAGATGAAATATTTAATGTAGATAGAAGTGATACTACAAATTATACATATGATGATAATTTAAAAACTTTGAAAATTAAGATAACTGGTTTTGGAGGTCAGGGTGTTTTAAGTGCAGGGCTTATAATAGCTCAAGCAGCATGTAGTGAAGGAAAACATGTCTCTTGGTATCCGAGTTATGGGCCAGAGCAAAGAGGTGGAAGTTCTAATTGTTCAATTGTTATATCTGGTTCAACGATTGGTACTCCCATAATAGATGAAACAGATATTTTGATAGCTTTAAATAAGCATTCTCTTGAAAAATTCGCTGATGATGTTAAAAAAGGCGGGATAATAATTTATGATTCAAGTATTGAAGGATTTGAAGCTCCTGAAGGAGTGCGCGCTATTGCTGTTCCTTCAGTTAAAATAGCTAAAGAATATGGGAATTCAAGAACATCTAACACTGCTTTAATTGGAGTTTTAATGGAGTTAGAACCAATTTTATCACCTCAATCATATGAAAATGCAATAAAAGATATGTTTGCCTCAAAACCTAAAGTAATAGATATGAATATTGATGTATTAAATGCAGCTGCAAAATGGATTAAACGATAAATATAATATTAATTAGTGGATTCTTATGAGTTATAAAAAATTAGTTAAAAATTATTTACAAACTAATGGAATTAGTATAGGAGATATTGTTAAAATAGATAAAGAAGATATTTCTTATAAAGGAATTATTTTAGATAGGCCAGAAGATGATGATGGTGATGAATATTTAGTTTTAAAATTAGATAGTGGTTATAATATTGGGGTGAATATAGTTAATACTACTGCTGAGTTAATTGAAAAAGGAGATAAACCTCAAATTAATTACGCTGGTGAATTTATTAAAAATGATCCGTCAAAAATGGATATTTCCATTATTTCTACTGGTGGAACTGTATCTTCAATTATTGACTATAAAACTGGTGCTGTTCATCCTTCTTTTACAGCAGAAGATTTAGTTAGATCCAATCCGGAGATGCCAATTATAATGTAAAAGCTCTTTATAATATTTTAAGTGAAGATATGCATCCGAAACATTGGGTTAAAGCAGCTAATTTAATAGCTGATGATATTTCAAATGGAAGTGATGGAGTGGTTGTAGCTCATGGTACAGATACTATGCATTATACTGCAGCTGCTTTAAGTTTTATGCTTGAAACACCTGTTCCTATAATTATCACTGGAGCTCAAAGAAGTTCGGATAGACCTTCAAGTGATGCTCATTTAAATCTTATTAATTCTGTAATAGCTGCTAAATCTAATTTAAGTGAAGTTAGTGTTTGTATGCATGGAAGTTTGAATGATACATATGCTTACTTGCATAAAGGAACTAAAGTTCGTAAAATGCATACCTCTAGAAGAGATACTTTTAGAAGTATTAATTATGAACCCATAGCTAAAATTGAGAATAATATTATGAAGATTAATCCTCATTATGAATATATAAAAAGAAATGAAAAAGAATTAGATATTAATAATTCTATTGAAGAAAAAGTTGGATACATTAAAAGTTTTCCGGGAATATCTGATGAATTTATTGAATATCATATTGATAAAGGTTATAAAGGTATTGTGATTGAGGGAACAGGTTTGGGCCATGTTCCTAATGTTTTAATTAATTCTTTAAAACGTGCTAAAGAAGAAGAAATTCCTGTTATTATGACTTCTCAATGTATTTATGGTCGGGTAAATATGAATGTTTATAGTACGGGAAGAGAAATTATTGATAGTGGGGTTATTTCAGGTAAAGATATGACTTCTGAGACTGCTTATGTGAAATTATGTTATGTTTTAGGCCAAACAACAGATTATAAAGAAGTGAAAGAATTAATGAATAAAAATATAGCTGGAGAATTTAATGAAAAATCTTCAACTAAATATTTCTTAAACTAGAGGTGTAAAAAATATGGATTGGGAAAAGTTAGGTCTTAAAATGGGGCTTGAAATTCATCAACAATTAAATACTGATCATAAATTATTCTGTCAATGTAGTACAAAACTTACTGATGAAGAATATAATGAAATTATTGAAAGAAACCTAAGACCTACTCAAAGTGAATTAGGAAAAATTGATAGAGCTGCTTTTCAAGAATCTTTAAAAAAATCAAATTTTAAATATGAATCTTTTGATTATCATACCTGTCTTGTTGAAAGTGATGATGAACCTCCTCATAGTTTGAATAAACAAGCATTAGAAATTTCAATTATTATTGGAAAACTTATGAATATGCATATCGTTGATGAATTTCACACCATGAGAAAACAAGTAATCGATGGAAGTAATACTGGTGGATTTCAAAGAACGGGTCTAATAGCTACTGATGGATATCTAGAAACACCTTATGGAAAAGTAATCATTGAAAGTCTTGGACTTGAAGAAGATGCTGCAAGAAGAATAAAAACAACAAATGAATACACAGAATTTAGATTAGATAGACTTGGAATTCCATTAGTTGAAATAACAACAGATCCATCCATGCATCATCCAAAACAAGTTCAAAAAGTTGCATATATGATAGGTCAAGTTTTAAGAAGCACAAATGTAAAAAGAGGATTGGGAACAATACGACAAGACTTAAATATTTCAATAGCAAAAGGTGCTCGTGTTGAAATAAAAGGAGTGCAAAATCTTGATTTAATTCCAGATATTGTTGAAAATGAAGTTAAAAGACAACTTGCTTTAATTGAAATTAAAAATATTTTAAATAAAAGAAATGCTGAAGTTTTAGACGAAATCCATGATATAACCAAATTATTTGAAAATACAAACTCTAAAATTTTAAATAACGCTAATACAATTAAAGCCATTATTCTAAAAGGATTCAATGGAATTATAGGGAAAGAAATCCAACCAGGACGCAGATTTGGAAGTGAAATAGCTAGTTATGCGAAAAAAAGAGGCGTATCCGGAATATTCCACAGTGACGAACTTCCAGCATATGGAATTACAAAAGAAGAAGTAATCAAAGTAAAAAAATTTTTAAACATCCAAAAAGAAGACGCCTTTATCATAGTAGCCCATGACAATGATACAGCTATTAACGCTCTTGAAGAAGTTAAAAGAAGAGCGAAACTAGGATTCAAAGGAGTTATCGAAGAAACCCGCAAATCTTTAGATAATGGGAACACAGAATATTTAAGACCTTTAGCTACTGCCAATAGAATGTATTTAGAAACAGATATCCCTTCATTTAAAATTAATAAAAAATGGATTAATAAAATTGCATCTAATCTTCCCGAACTTCAAGATGAAAAAAAAGAAAGAATAATCAAAGAATATAAATTAAGTGAAGATTTAACTAATCAATTAGTTCGAATATTAGAATCCGACAGATTTGAAGACATATTAAAAGATGTTAAAGTAGACCCTACACCTGTTGCTTCTTTATTAGCTTACGATTTACGTGACATTAAACGAGAAGGATATGATATTAATCTATTAACAAATAAACATTTAAAAGATATTTTCACATTATTTAAAGATAAAAAAATAGCTAAAGATAGTATAAAAAAACTTACAATAGCCACTATACAAAATCCAAACGAAGATATCCATAAAATAGCAGAAAATAATAATTTAATACTACTTGATAGTAAGGATATTGAAAAAATAATTGATGAAATTATAGTTAAAAATGAAGATATGATAAAAGAACGACAAATGGCATCTATAGGTCCTCTTATGGGAATAGCTATGAAGAAACTCAAAGGAAAAGCTAATGGTAGTGCTGTAAACAATATTATTCAAAATAAAATTCAAAAACTAATTTAATTTAATTTATTTTTTTAAAAACTAAAAAATCAAAATTATAAAATTAAAAATAAGTAGGTAGATAAGTGTGGAAAAATATGATATAATAATTATTGGAGCAGGACCTGGTGGATTAACAGCAGGAATCTATGCAGGTCGACAAGGAACTAAAACATTAATTTTAGAAAAAGAACTTGTTGGCGGAGTAGGTCGTGAAGTTCCTGAAATGGAAAATTACCCTGGTTTTAATCTAATATCTGGATTAGCATTAATTGAAAAAATGAAAGAACAATGCCAAAATGTTGAAATCCATGAATTTGAAGAAGTTATTGATGCTACTCCAATAAATCATAAAGAATACAACTTTAAAGTTAAAACTACTGAAAATAGTTATTTTTCTAAATCAATAATCATTGCAACCGGAAGTGTTCATAAACATTTAAATATTCCCGGCGAAAAAGAATTTAAAGGAAAAGGAGTTAGTTATTGCGCAACATGCGATGGATTATTCTTCAAAGATAAAGATATTGTAATTGCAGGTGGCGGAAACACCGCACTTCAAGAAGCTATTTATTTAAATAATTTAGGTTGTAATGTCACCATAATCCATAGAAGAGACCAATTTAGAGCTCAAAAAATATTACAAGAAAAAATCTCTGAAATGAAAATTAAAATTTTAAAAAATACAACTATCGAATCCATTAACGGCAATACATTAGTTGAAAATATAACAATTAAAAATAAAAATACAAAAGAAATTAATATTCTTCCTACAAATGCTATTTTTATAAGCGTAGGTTATAAACCTTGTAGTGAAATAGCTTCTAAATTAAATGTGAAATTAGATGAAACTAACCATATTATCACAGATAAATGGCAAAAAACAAATATAGATTATGTTTATTCTGCAGGAGATATCTGTGGTGGTTTAAAACAATGGGTTGTAGCATGTGGAGAAGGAGCAATAGCTGCAACTTCAGCTTTTAATGATCTCTACCATCAATAAAAAAAAAAACACACACACCCCTCCCTTCCTCATTCTTCTCTTATAGAGATGATAGAATGAGTTTAATAATTATTTCTTCCTGATAAATAAACATAAATAAAAAATGCTATTAGAATTATTACAATTATAGGTAAAAGCCACATAAATACCTGAAATATAACAACAGCTATCAAAATAGCTATAATAACATATACTAAATCTTTAATTTCCATAAAAATATCAACTCAAAAATATTATTGTTAAGAATAATATATAAATATTTCTTAAAAATCATTTTACATTAAAAGAAAATAAATTTCCTATGATAGAAAAAAAAATATAATTTTATAAATAGAAAATAGTTTATTATTTTTAACTTTTTTAAAAAAAAAATGTATTAATCAGGTAGAATTTTATTAAAGTAGTAAATTATCTATTTATATTATTCTAAGCAAATTCAATAGTACTAGGTGGTTTATCAGAAATAGATAAAGCAACGTGTGTAACTTCAGTAATTTCAGAAGTTATCCTTTTAGAAATCTTTCGAATTATATTCCATGGAAGTTCAGGTACATATGCTGTCATAGCATCAATAGAATCTATGATCCGTAAAATAACTAAATAACCAAAATCCCTTTGATCTCCTTTAACTCCTGTTACTTTATTATCCGTTAAAACAGCAAAATATTGCCAAATATCTTTATCAATACCAGCGTCCTCTATTTCATCACGAACAATTTTATCGGCTTTTCTAGCAATTTCTAATTTTTTTTCTGTTAAAGAACCTATAATCCTTACAGCCAACCCAGGACCTGGAAAAGGTTGTCTATAAACAATTTCTTCAGGTAAATCTAACAATAAACCAACTTCCCTTACTTCATCTTTATATAAATCTTTAATTGGCTCAATAATATTTAAAAACATC
>CANQZY010000014.1 GCA_947628455.1 uncultured Methanobrevibacter sp. | reverse complement strand
AATGGTTTCCCAGATAATTGGACAAATACAGGAATGACTGATAAAAAAAGAAATTTCATGATGGGAAACGCTCTTGTAGTTGGTGTAATTGAAAAAATTGGAATTGAATTAGAAAAAATAATAGAAGGAGAATAATAATAATAATAATAACAATAATTGTGTTATAATTATAGAAAGTTTTGTATCATTCGATAGAATGATACTTTTTGTTAGGAGGATGATTTATTTGACTATAAAAAAATTGTTAGACGAAATAAATATAGATGTTATAAGATCAGAAAGTGAAGTTAGGACTAAAATTATCTATCCTCTTCTATTAAATATTTTAAATTATAAACGTCAAAATATAGTTGATGAATTTCCTGTATATAGTACATCAGGTAGAAAGAAAAATCCTACTACATATGTGGATAATATGATTTTTATGTCAGAAGGTGGCAATCTTCATTCTGAACAAACTAGCTCAAATATCGAATGGGTTCACAACAATTCGTTAATTGTTATTGAACTCAAAAAACCTAAAGAAAAAATTGAAAATGCAAAAGAGCAAGCTAGATTTTATGCTATGTGGACTAGGGCATTAATATATATAATAACTAATGGTACTGAAATAGAAGTGTATTCTTTAAAAGACCATAAAGCAGATAATTTACTATTTAAAGGAAAAATAATGGAATTAGATAAAGATTGGAAGCAATTATATACCAGCTTAAGTTTTTCAAATTTAAAAAGGCAAAAAAATAATCCTTCATTACCACCTAAAACAATAACAATATCTAGTAATTATTGGGAAGACATTAGCTACGAGGATGAAAGAGATATTACGGACGCCATTAAAGGAAACAAATTATTTCCATATAACGTTAAAACTTGTCCAGAATTACCTATAATAAAAAAATTAGAAAACAATATCGAAATATCTAATTATTGCATAATAAAGGGTAATTCAGGCTGTGGTAAGTCAATAACTGCTTATCAATTAGGATATCATTATTATCAAAAAGGATATAAAATATTTAGATATAAAAATAACGATGACGAATTTGATTACAATTTAAAAGATTTAATAACCGAAAAAGCTGTTTTCATAATAGATGACTTTCAAAATTTAAAAAACGTTTCAATAGATAAAATTCTCGCAAATACTACCAAAAATTTAATAATAATCATCACTATCACTGATAATGTTAGCATTGATGCTGAAACAACATATTTGTCTGTTTCTCAATCAATTGAATACATCTACAAATACTATCTACTTAATAAAAAACGAATTTATAAAATAGTACATAGTATTGATAAAACGGTTGGAGACACATACCCATCAGAAACGATAGAAAGTAGATTAGAAAAAGCCTATAAAGAGGGTAATTCTTCACCTTGGATGTTTAATTATATATTAAGAGGAGGGTGGAATACAGCAAAAAATGATTATTATCAGGCAAAGGACAATAATAGAGCAGACTTAATATTGCTTTACATTTCTTTAAAACAAATATCTCTTTTAGACAAATCAGTAAATATTATTGAACTAGAAAAATTACTCAGTATTGTTGACTACAATAAGAAATGGTTATTAAGTGGTATAAAGACTCTTGTCAACAAAAAAATTATTATCGAAGAAAATGATTGTTATAGATGCGCACATATTAAATATGCTTCATTAATAGTAAATAAAATGAGTCATGAACTGCCAAAAGAAGAAAAAAACATAATAATTGAAATTATTCATCAAATAATTTTAGATAACAGTTCAAATATGCAAGGTATAAGTTGGTTATTAAATGAATTTAGAACTCACGAATTATTATACTACGAAGAAAATATTATAACGGAGAAAATATGGAAACATATAAAAGAAAGAGTTTTTTCCTCAAAAAGTGATTTAGATATACGAAATGCATGCTTCGCCCTAGAAATTTCATTTAGATTTTATGATAGTGGAAAAAATGAAATAATAAAGGAAAAAACAGATTTAATATGTAACTGGATAAATAATATTAATTTTACAACAGGTTTTGCTTTAAGCCAGCTAATAAATGGCTTATTGGATTATAAAAATAAAAATAATCCATCAAATCTACTTTTTCAACGAAAAATTAATTTTATAAAAATTGCAAATATTATTAATAATTCCGATTGTAAAAATTTAGGTGCAATTGGTTATTTTATAGAAAGACTATTTATATTCAAAGGAGAAGACTGGAAAAAAGAATTATCTAATAACATAAATATGGCATCTGTTATAACTAATATAAGAAAAGATATAAAAAACTTGGATATATGGTATTTATCACACTTTATTACATCATTATATTACCTAAATAATGATTATGGACTAAATCTTTATGATAAAATAGAAGATATCTTTGCAAATAGCATTTATAATGATTGTTTAGAAACATATGAATCCATGAATGATTGTTTACTATGGGAAGTATTCGGCTTTTCACCATTCAATGATAAAAAACCAAAAGCCACATTAATAAAAAGAGTTAAAAAACTAATTAATAATATCAATACAGAAGATTTGGCATATAAAATTTGTAATAGCAATAACCATGATTGGGAAAGATATGCAAGATTAATTAACTTGATAAATATTGTAGACAAAACAGTTTCAAATAAAGTTTTAAAAAATTTAGACTTAAATACTCTTGAAAGTAACTTAGAAGATTATTGGGAAACTCTACCACGAGAAATGAGATATATTCTTTTGGAATTAGCCATTGCAAGTGAAAATTTTGAGCCTATTAAAGATTTAATTGAAAAAAATATAAAGCATATTAAATTTGCAGAACCAGTTCTCACATATATATGTCCTAAAATTATTAATCATTGTCTACTTAATGAATTAAAAATAGATATATTTGGATTTAATGATAGTTGGGAAAATGCACTTGGAATGCTAACCATTATTGAAAGAGAATATCCCACAGCTTTAGAAACAGCTATTTCACAATCAATCGATAAGATATCAAAAGAAATTCAATTTATTGTTCCATATAGTGGATTTAATGATAATTACATTTCAGAATTATTGGACTATTTAGAAAGTAAGTCTCCTATTTTAATGGGAAAAATTTTTAAAAATCTTGATGCTGATAAAACTGTAGAAAGTTTAAATAGATACTATAGAGAAAAAAGAAAAAATAAATATGCAAATAAAACTTTGTATACTATTTGTAATTACTTAAACAAATATAATAGTGAATTAAAAGAATTTTCTACTAACATGCTAGAAAAGATACCAGCTAGATATAAAAAAGAGATGCACATTAATTGACATTTCTTTTTTTTATAATAAAAAACATTTCTCCCGAAGAAAGTTATTTTACTACAAGAGCCTTTTTCACCTCCTGCATTTATGTGATTAGATATCACCAACACATCATCATAATTTCCAAAAGCATTCTTTACTCTATTAGTTCTCTCAGTAGGAGTAAGTGTAATATCCTCTGTCCTAGTCATAACAACAGGTATACCTAACTCTTTAAATCTATCATACATATAATCAGATATTTTCAAGGTATAATCTTTTTCAACTATACCATTTCCAATAGCACCCGGATCATCTCCTCCATGGCTGGGTAGGCAATTCCCCAAAACTATCATTATATTTATTACATTTATAGGCTATATACTATAAATCAAAGTTCCATACAATTTTAATATCTCTTGTATTGTTCTCTTTGTCTAGCATTCCAATATATATTTTATCCACAAACTCATCAACAATAAATTTATTTAGTTCTTTTATATGCTTATATTTTTTTAGAATCTTTTCAACATCTAATGATGTTTCTTTTTTTATAGTAATATCATATAATTCATTTTCAATATCATTTAGTCTATTTTCATTCATTTCTACATCGTGTGAATAAGATTCTCTTAAAGTTATAAAATCATTTTCTGTAATAATCCCTTTTAACTTATCTTCATACAAACTTTTAAAATATAGTTTACACTCTTGCAATTTCTTTTCTAATTGTACTTTTTCTTTATTTAATGTACTAACTTTAGAATTAACACTATTTTTCTTTCTTAATTCCTCTTCATAATTTTTCTTTAATAATTCCTGATTACATTCTTTTAATAAATTATTAATTGCATTTAGTAAATGATTTTCTAAAACTTCTAATCTTATTGCATTCTTATTATCACATAAATGATATTTTTTTGCTCCTTTACACTGTAAATATGCTTTTTTAGATATTACACCATTTTTACCTTCACTTTTGTAGCAATTTCTCATAAATATTCTTTCACATTCTGCACAATATACTTTTTGACTTAACATATGTATTTTTCCAGAACGAGTTGGACATTCATTTTTATCTAATCTTCTATTAACTAATCTCCATGTCTCTTTATCAATAATTGGTTCATGGGCATTTTCAGTTATAGACCACTCACTTCTAGGAACCTTGCGTGATTTATGGTTCTTATAACTAATACTTGTTCTTTTACCTTGAACTAAATTACCAATATATGCTTCATTATGAAGAATAGTAGCAATAGTATCAGAATTCCACATACCAGTAGTAGTACGACAATTAATATTCCCATTTACATAATTTGAACCAATAGATTTTTTATAAAGTGATGGGGGTAATATGTTTCTTGCATTTAAATCTTTGCTTATTTTTGTATAACTATATCCATCTTTATACTTTTCAAATATTTCTCTTACTATATAAGCAACATTTTCATCAATAATTAACTTGTGCTTATCATTAGGAGCTTTCATATAACCATAAGGCGCAAAACTTCCCATAAACATTCCATCATCTCTTTTGTTTTTAAGAGATTTTTTTACATTGTTTGATAAATCTTCTAAATACCACTCATTAACAAGTCCATTTATTTGTCTTGATTTCTTATTAGCAGCATTATTTGTATCAGCATTATCTACAATACTTACAAATCTAACTCCCCACTCAACAAACTTGTTATGAAGATATTTTTCTATTACTTCCATATCTCTTGAAAATCTACTTTGTGTTTTACATAATACAATATTAATTCTTCCACTTTCACAGTCTTTAATCATTCTTTCAAAATCTGGTCTATAAGTACCTGCTCCAGAAAAATCATCGTCTGAATAAATATCTACAATTTCCCAACCTTGTTCTAAAGCATATTTTAAAAGCATACTTTTTTGATTAGCAATCGACTCACTATCATCATTTTTATTTTTTTTGTTTCTATCCTCATCAGATAGTCTACAATATACACCTACCTTTTCCATTTGTTACACCTCTACTTTCAAAAGAGCTAACAAATTTAAATCTATATAGGCATTATACTTCATTTTAAGAATTATTAAAAGTTACACTATTGTTATTTTCTAAACTAAGTATTACCTTAAGCAATTTCCTTGTTACAATATCTTTTATATCTCTTTCATTTATTTCTATATTATCTTTAAATTTACAACTTACATTATATACTACCTCCATATTCTTTATCCCCTCCTTTTGATTTTTAATAAAATATTCCTCCTATAATTATTTCTCCTTTCAACTATTTAATAATTTTTCAAATTTTTCTATTTCCTCTGAAGTAGCAAGATTTTCTTCACATCTTTTTCCATTCCATAATTCTACTCCATCAGAATCATAGTTAATAGTTTTTATATTATTATTTCTTTTTTTATTATTTCTTTTATATTGGAAATTTTTTTCCACCTCATCATGGAAAATTTTTTCTCTTACCTTGGAATTTTCTTGGATTACTATATTAGGATTTAAATATATTTTTCTCTTATTGTGTTGATATTCAATAGTAATGTATTTTAATTTTCTCAAGTTTGATAATGACATTGAAATTGTTTTAGTACCTACATTTAATACTTTAGCTAAATAACCATTAGAAGTGTAACAATAATCCTTTCCATAAGATAGTGAGTTAATTACACCTAGAACCAATTTATCAGTTTGTGAACAAGCTTGGTCACTTAATATTATTCTTGGAACTGCTGTAAAATTCCTTATAAAAGTTATAATAACACTCCTCATACTGATAGTTTTGGTTTTGCCATTTGTGGGTACTAACATAAATCTCCGAACATTTACTGTACCTTAATTTACTAACGATTCTTTTACATCAATTTAGTAAATATGATATTCGTACATTCCTCTATCATATTCTTTATATAATAGATATTTAAATTTTTCTAATAATTTTAAATTATTTCTAAAACCAACATTTGATATAGATAATACTTCTTGTACTTGCCCTATATTGACATATGAGATTGTTTTATTTACTCCTTGCGAATATAGATAGGCATATATTTCTTTTGCCTCTGGCTTGATATTTTTATCTTTCCATATCTTATGTTTTGTTATATCTAGTTGATGTCTTTTCCTCATACATAATATTTCTCCTTTCTTCGTTTAGAATTAACATTTTAATTTTGTTGTTAATTTTTGTTAACACTATCAATATACATCATAATTACAACATTGTCAACACTTTTATTAACAAATATACTTATTTTGTTGACTTTTGTTAACAATTATAGTATTATTAGTGCAGGT
This sequence comes from uncultured Methanobrevibacter sp., assembly GCA_947628455.1. Taxonomy (GTDB): domain Archaea; phylum Methanobacteriota; class Methanobacteria; order Methanobacteriales; family Methanobacteriaceae; genus Methanocatella. Next base: position 12,259 of record CANQZY010000014.1, on the reverse strand, counting down.
GGTGAAGTTTTATGCCAAACAAAAATATAGGAGAAGAAATAGCAAGGGCAAGGGAAAACAAAGGTCTTTCTCAAAGACAACTTGCAAAAGCTATTAACATAAGTAATGCTGAATTATCTAAAATTGAATCAGGTGAACGAGAAATACCTAATCCTAAAACACTAAAAAAAATAAGTAAATATATAGATTTAAATTATAATGAAATGATGGATATGGTTGGCTTGGGAACACAAGCTACTCCCCTTAATCCATTTATAGAAAACTATTACAAAAATTTAAAGGGTGATGAGCTAGATAATGCTTGGATGATGGCAAAAGCTAGTATTAGAAATAATGAAGATTTAATAATTTCTTTAAATGAACAAATTAAAGCTGATGAAAATATGGCTCAAGAAAAGAAAGAAAATTTAATTGATGCAATACAAGATTTAGAATATCAAAATGAAACTAATAAACTAATCTTAAACATACTAGATGAAAAAAGATTTAAGGAGGCGAAAAAGAATGCAAAAAATAAAGATGTTTTTTAATAAAGTTCAAATCATTGGAACAATTTTTTCCACACTTATGGTTATTCTTATTCCAATTATAAATGATAATAAATTTGTAGCTGTTGGTTGGTTCTTCATAGGTCTAGCTTGCTTTGAAGATGCAATGTTTATAAAAAAATGGTCAATTGTAGGTAGAACCTGGTCAAGAAAAGATGATAAAAATCTTAATACTCAATTATCAAGAAAATATAGTGATAAAATATTTATTGCTGTAGGAATACTAGGAATTATATTATGCCCTATTGCACTTTTTGAAACTATATTCTCAAAAAATTTCATAGCAATGGTAATTGCATATGTAATATCAATAATTGTATTAATCGTGTTATTTATACTTACTGATAAAGAAAATAAAGAAGTTACACGATTAATACCAGAGATAAGAAAATAACCTTTTGCATTATATTGCATTAGGTTATTTTTTATCTAAAAAAAAGCGTGGCACGTTTTATTGAAACTATAGTTTCAATGAAAGTGGCGATAGTCTTTTTCTTATTTATAAAAACAAAAGTTGAAATAAAAAAAGCAACATTACTACTTACAATAGTTTGTAGTTATGTTGCTCAAACGGGTTTCAAAAGGGATTTCCCTTTGCCCACAATCTTAGTTGACTCTGTCAACTTAGTAGTGGGTTACTAACTTGTCTTAAAGTTAGTTAAATACAAAATAATTCAAATTAATTTACTTACTAATCATTTCAAATAATTTATTTTAAAAATAATAATCTTAAAATTATTTTAGTACAATTAATTATCGTAATCTAGAATATTATCCAATAATTTCTTTAGTTTGATTGTATTAATCATTTTTTCATCAAAAAATATTGATAGTTCAATATATATATCATACCCATTCTCCTTTCATTTTAAATCAAAAAAAAATATTAGTAATAGTATAAAAAATAAAATTACTTTTATATCTACTAAAAAAGAGTCTTACGACTCTAAATTAAAATATTTGAAATATTATCATATATGGAATATTATTATTTTTTTCTACAATTAGTTTTATTTTTTAATCAAAATAAATAATGTATCTAAATAAATCCAGTTTCTAAATAAAATATATTTTTTTATTTAGAACAATTTAAACACTACAACACCTATAATTTCATCATGTTTAATATATCCATACATTCTACTATCATCCGAATATTTTCTATTATCACCTAAAACAAAATACATTCCTTTTGGTATTTTCTCTTCAAGACAGAAATCATCAGTAATTCCTACATCATATGATTCTGATATTATTGAACCATCAACACTTAAAACATTTCCTTTATATTCAATTTTTTCATTAGGCAATCCAATTACTCTTTTTATAAAATATTTATTATTTTTTTTAAATACAACAATATCAAACCTTTGTATTTTTAAATTTCTTTTTTTTAGTACAACATAATCATTATTTTCTAAATTAGGATTCATTGAGTTACCCTCAATTTTCACTATACCAAAAAAAGTTGATAAAATTACAAATATTAGTGGAACAATTAAGAAAAATAATATTTTTTTTCTCATGATACTCAAAGTTTAATTATTTGATCACACATTTTTGCAATACAATTATTATGAGTTACAATTATAACTGTTTTTCCACTATCTTTAAATTCTTTTAAAATATTCATTACTATATTACTGTTTTTGTCATCTAAGTTCCCAGTAGGTTCATCTGCTAATATTACATTTCCACTTTTTAACATAACTCTAGCCAAAGCAACTCTTTGTTGCTCACCTCCACTTAGAGTAAAAACCTTTTTATTATTGTAATCATTTAAATTTAAATGTTTCAATACTTTATTAATTCTTTTAATTTTCTCAAGTTTTGATATTTTATCATACTCTAATGCTAACAATAAATTTTCTTGTACTGTTTCATCATCAATTAAAGCATAATTTTGAAATAAATAATTGATAGTTTCTCTTCTATATCTATCTCTTTGTTTTTCTTTTATTCTTGATAAATTACAATCATTATATATTAATTCGCCATCAAAATCAGCATCTAATAATCCGATGATATTTAAAAGTGTTGATTTTCCGCATCCGCTAGGTCCAATGATAGCTGTTATTAATCCATCTTCAAATTTACAATTAAAATTTTTAAATATTTTTCTATCACCAAATGATTTATTCAATTTTTTGATTTCAATCATATGTTCCTCCTTTTAAATCAATATTAAGTTTTGAAAAATTAAAGCAATTTGAAATTATTATATTTATTAACAAATCCAATAAAATAATTAAAGTGCAAAATAAAATGAAAATAAATGGGTTAATTTTTTTTGCAATCAACAATATTATGAATGAAATAACTACGGAAACAAATATGTGAATAAAACTTTTTTTCAAAAGTTTCTTATATATTTTCTTATATTCAAATCCTAGCATTTTTTTAACTATAATTTTTTGATGCTCACTTTTAATAAATAAAATAACTATTTGTGATGTAATTAGAATATAAATTAATAAAACAATTATCGAACCAAGAAGTAACGAAAATAATAAAATTTTTGATAATCTAATTTCATCACTAAAATAATTTTTATATGAAATAAAATTATCTTTTGTTAATAAATTACTTAAATTATTATTTTCTATATGTTGTTCTAAAATACTCCAAGTATTATCATCTACCTTAATCTTTAAACCCGTATTTAATTGATTTCCAAAAAAACTTATACCTAATGGCTCATGAAAATATGGCATGTCGATCGATTCGTCAACAACTCTTAATATTGGACTGTTTATAATTTTTGAATTTATGTCAACTTTATAAGTATTTAAATTTCTATCGTCATATAAGTATGCAATAAATTCAAATTCTAAATTCTTATTTTCATAGTAAAATTTACTTTGCTCTCTATAATATTTTTCAAACATGTTTATATACTTTTTCTTACTTTTTGGAAACAAAAATACTAATCTGTTTAGTTTATTTGCATTTATTGTATTCCCATCTAAATCATATATTATAATATTTTCTTTTTTTATATATTGTTTATCAACTGATCCGTAATAGTAATATGCCCCTTCTTCTTCTAACTTCCTTTCTTCTAAAATATCCTCTTCAGTAGGCTTAGTAAATCCAGGAAAATGAGCATAAAATGTTTCTAACCTTTTATCGTTTATAATATCTAAATATAATTTATGTTGATTTTCATATTTTGATAATTCAGGCTGGTCAGCAACAAAAGTTTCAAAAATTCCATAATCTAATAAATTCTTAGAAGTATTATATATTTTTAAATATTGTTGTAAATCTCTTAAACTATTAGCAAATGAAATCCCTAAAATTATTATTATAATTATCATTATTGATTTAAATTTGTAGGACATATTACAAACTTTTTTTGCTATATTTTGCCTTTTTATTATATTACTTATATCATATTTTTTATTTATAATTCTACATGATATAAAACTAATTAACCATATTAATAATAGTACTACTCCATTTATTAATGTTATAGAAAAAAAATGAGTATAACTTATATTTTCTACAAAGAATATAATAAATGTAAGAATTCCTATCATTGTAACAAACATAAGTTTTAAAGTACTTTTTATTAATTTTTTATTTATTGATTTATTTTTAAATCCTAGCAACTTCATACAACCAATTTTTTTTGACTTACTATAATATTCATACATTTGGAAGATAAAATAAAACAGTAACAAAAAAGTCAGAGATACAAACATAACAAATAAAACATTCATCTCCAATGAATCCGTAAAAATATTTGCCTTTGTATCATATCCTAGAAATTCATTGGCTTGGTTTAGAAAATTACTATAATCTTTCCAATCCTTGTAAAAAACAAAATAAGTACCATGAACATTATTTCCATCATCTATAAGTTTGTCTATCAAATAATAATTATAATAATCATTATTTAAAAAGTCGTTAATCTTGCCTATTTGGTTAGAGTCTTGTTGAATGTATGTTGATATAAACGATTTATTATTATAATCATTTTTAGTCAAATTTATTTTAAAATTGTTTTTCAGCAAACTAATTAATTGATTTATATTTTCAGCTGAAATATATACATTCCATTTAGATACATCTGAACTATTAACATTAACTTTTTGTAAAATAACATTATTTTTATTTGCCAATGTAACAATTTGTTTAAGATTATCTCTAGCTACTGATCTATCATCATTATATGTTATACTAATACTTTCAATATTATATCCATTCAATGTAGTATATTTTTTCGATTCATATTCTTCTATATATATTAAAAACAAAAAATTTACTACTAATATAGAAACAATTGAAATTATTTTAGTTATTTTTGACATAAATTAAACACCTCTTTATATACAAAAAGAGAGGAGATCTCTCTTTTTGTTAATCTCCATAACTACATGAACGTGTTCCTTTGTATATCCAACAAGGTTTAGCCTCATAATATGAAGGTTCAGTTATTCCTCTACCATCTGAGTGAGAAATTGAAGAACGACTTCCTACTGGTTGATTATCACTATAATCAGAATAAGACCCTTTTGAACCTGCTCTTGCATATACTTGCTTATTTGCAGCTATAGTATCATTAGATAACGTTCCTGTAATTTTGAATGTTGATGTACTAGTTGTAAAATATAACCCCTTATTTGGACCACAATTATATCCTGCATAAGCAGTAACAATCCCAACGATAGCTATAACCATACAACAAATAGATCCAAAGTATTTTTTCAAAGTAATCACCACCTTCCTTATACATTTATATTAAACCTTACAACACAAAGTTTAATACCATTATTATAGTGTTATATCAACACCGCCCATTTGATCGAATATTCCTAAAGCATCACTATAAAAGCAAAATACATTACCATATCCATTAGCACCTAAAGTATATAATTTACTTGTAGCTAATGAAATATTTTTTGTGGCATGTTGATAACTTGCAAAAACAGTTCCACTAGGTTTCACATAAAATTTTTGGTCTATAATTATATTTGTTGCATCAGTGGGTAATTTTACTGAAACACCAAATCCATTTGAATATTGTTTTAAATTATCAAATCTTTCTATCCCTTTGCTTGATTGAACTCTTGTTGTTATTGAATCATTATATAAGCTTGTACCATTAAATCGTGCACCAATTACATCATAGCTTCTAATAGTTGGATTAGCAAGCCATTTTGTAGTAGTAACAATTGTACATTTAGAAGTAGAACAACTTTTAATTATTGAAATTTGTTTACTATTAGTTGAATGATATGTACCCATTGTACTATTACTAAAATTGTTATAAGTAGAAACCTCAATTGTGGTGCCATTTATAAATATGTCTTCAAACCACTTATAATCTTCTTTAGTCATTTGGTTAAAATAGTTCTCACCATATGTTTCAATAATTATGTCATATTCTCTCTTAGGTAATTTAATACCATTATTATTTTCATATATCATATTACTATTTGCATTACTATTTAATGCCTTTACTTTAACTGTGGGTAGTAATGCTAAACAACATATAAATATTGCAAATATAAATTTATTTTTTTTCAACATTTTTTGCATATTATTGCTCCTTTCACTTTCATAATAACTTTCACAAAACAAAAAGTAAAGGGCAAAAAATTCCCATAAAAAAATGGGAAAATTTTTCCCATTATTCTTCAAATTTTATTTTGTTAATATATTCATCTATAAAGTAATCTATAATTGATTGATCACATTCTCCATCTTTACACTTTCCTTCAGAGATAATATATGTAGAAGTTTTATCATTATCTAATTCATAATAAATATCATCAGGATAAAGATATTCAAAATACTTTACTTTATCTTGTTCAATTTCTTCAACAACATATAATCTAGCATTGTAGTAGTATGATTGTTTAATCTTTTTTTTGTTTTTACTTTCCTCTAAATAATATTTTTCTTCTTTTTCATTTAATTGAAAATTTTTGTTTATATATGATGGAATGTTATCATCTAATTTTTTTATTTTATTATCTGATATTGTTTTACCTTTAGTTGAAAAAATATTATTATTTGTAAAATCCTTTTGAACTGTCAAACTTAATGTTTCTTTTTGATTTTCATCATAAACAATCTCCAAAAACAAATTTTCTTTTATGTATTTCAAATCACTATAAGAAAATGACTCGCTATGAGAAAAATTGTTTGTTAAAAGTTTTGAAGTATCCGTATCAGAAAAAATTATATTTTTCTTATCATTATCTTTATAATACAATTCAATATTTTTTATTTTTCTTTTTGATAAATTCCTAATATTTCCTAATTGAATATAACATTTCTCTCGAGAAATAACTATTATTCCATTATAAATTCCAAAATTATCACTTTCACCAGAAATAGTGTAAACACTTATTGAATTATAATTATTAATAAAATAATATGTTAGGAAAGATATAATTAATGCAATAATAAAAATCAAGCTACCTAACGCAAATTTTTTGAATTTTCTTTTATTATCTTTTATTATATTAATTGTAACTTCACTAACTTTATCTTTATTTTCTTCCGTTTGTCTTTCACCAAAGTATATCTCATTTACTGAAACATCAAATAAATTACTTAATTTAAGAATTACATCATGTTTTGGTATATATAGTCCTCTTTCCCATTTGGAAACTATTGATCTGTCAGTATATAATTCTTGTGCTAAATCATTTTGTGTCATCTTTTTTTCTTTTCTCAATTTAGCTATAAATTTACCAATTTTTTCACTATCCATAATATGTACTCCCATATCTATAACCTTTTATTATTTTACCACTTTTTAATCTTCTCTCTCAAGATGTTCAAACAATTTATCATCGAAAAAGTCTTTTAATTTTACATTAAGACCATCACAAATTCTTATTACAGTCAACATTTTGGGATTTTTACTTTTACCATCCATTATTGTTTGTAATGTACTTTGTCTTAAGTAACACATATTTGCCAATTGATTTAAAGAAATCTTTTTTTCCAAACATATTTTTTTAATTTTTTGTGCTATTGCATCTCTAATTTTCATCATCGTCACCTATAACTATTTTATAATTAATGACTAAAAAATTATTAACGACAAATCGTTAATTTAACATATAATTCTTCGATTATAAACACATTTCATTGTTATCTTTACTATTGTAATAATCATCATACTCTTTAATACTTGTTTTCCAATAATCTGGTGCATTTACATATTCAAATAAATCATCTTGCTTAGTAGTCCCTCTTGAAATATCAATAACATCGAACATATCAAAATCTTCACTATCATAGCACTCTTTAACCATTTCTACTGTTTCATCTTTAACAAACTCATTACCTCTCAATAATAATTTTCTTAAAAAATTTTTTAATAACTGAAAAATATGATTTATTGTTTTAATTAAAGTATTATTTTCACTTTGTAAATTATTATTTTTATTTTCTAGATTCTCCATTTCTTTTTTATATTTCATATTTTGTTTTTCTAATAATTTATAACTACTAATATAATCATCTACTTCATTAAAGACTTGTTGTAATTTAGGTTGAAGTTTCATTACCTTTTTAGATTCGTCAATAACTTTTTTCATACTATCAAAAGTATCTTTTTTAACTTTAACATAATCTTTACCTATAAGAGTACTTTTTGTCGTTTTCATTTTTGCATTAAAGTCATTCATGGCTTTATCCAACATCTCATTACTAATATTTAAGTTTTGCTCCAATTTTCTATTAATTTTTTTATAGTCTTTAATTTTAATATGTTCTCTATCACTTCCCTTAATTCCTCTTTCTAAATCATATCCTCTATCAGTAAGCCTTTTATGATATTTATCCTGTAATTCTGATAAATGTATTTTATCTCTAATATATTGTTTTTTAGATATAGTATATCTTTCTGTATTTGTCCTTTTATCATACTTTTTAAGTAATGGAATAACTACACAATGAATATGTGGAGTTTTCTCATCCATATGTACTGTAGCATGTAATACTTGTTCTTTGATATAACCTAAATCTTCATACACAAATTCCATACAAGTATTAGCCCACTCTTTTATATCTTCTTGTGACATATTCCTAAAAAAATCATTAGTAGCAGTAAATAGCAGTTCGTCAGCAACTACATTTTTTGATTGATTAACCATTTTACTAAAAGTCTTTTTTCTATCTTGTCTTTCATTTTTCATTCTTTCGTCATGATCTTTTTTATATTCTTTTGTAAGATTATAAAAGCCTTTGACATATTTTTCATTCAAAGGCTTTAATTCTATATTATTACTAGATAACTCTATCTTTATATTGGGATTAGAGTTATATACTTTCTTTTCTCTTTTATTATGCGAACCTATTTGTGCTAAATCATGTAGTGTGTAAATTGGTTCACTTCTAAATATTGCATAATTCATATATCTACCTCCACTTTTTAACAATATAAAAAGACTACTATTTGTAGTCTAAAACTTAATATTCAATAATGTATCGTTTTCATTAAGTGATAATACAATACAATCTTGAATAGCTTTTACATCTTCTAATGAATATTTGTTTAAAGATATTATCAATTGTTTATTATTTTGTTTTGAAATTTTAATTCCTTCTTGTAAAATATTCTTAATTTGTCTTCTATCAATTGCTTCAAAACAAGAAGAATCTTCTATCAAAAAATCAACCTCTTTTGTATAATTCATAATCAAAAAATCAAATAATAGAAATTTTGCAGACATCAATCCTTCTCCTGAATCTCCATCAAAAGTTAAATCTATATTTACTGGCATAGCTTTATATTTACGATTTGAACTAGTACTGCTAATATTTAAATATGGATTTCTATCATTGCCATATATCTGTTTTACTAATTCATACATATATTCTCTATATTTATTAATTAATAACTTACTTTCTTCTAATGAAGTTTCTAACTCAATTAGTGAACTATCAATTTCTGATTTTAAATTTTTAGAATTATTAATTTGAGTTAATTTTATATTTACTTCAGAAATTTTAGATTCCATTTCAATCTTCTCTTTCATTTTTAAATCATAAATCTTTATTGCTTCTCTTACAGAATCATTTTCAGAAATTATTTCAGATAATTCATCTAGTTCCTTCTGCTCCTCTGTTAATTCTTCTAACATTTTTTTATTCACTTTTTTTAATTCTGATATCTGTTTATTATACAACTCATTCTTATCGTCTAACAAATTTTTGTAAAAATCCTCAACTTCAGCTAAAGTCCTTTTTAATAGCATTGGTATTTCTATCTTAGCATTTGAATATATTTTTTCTACATCAGACAAAGAAATAGAATCACTTTTAGAATCAGCTATTATTTGAGTATATTTTGAAATTCTTATATTATTCATTTTTAATTTTTCGTTTTTATCTTTTATATCTTGATCGATATCAGCTCTTTTTTGTGCAATTTCACTGATGTTATCAGATAATTTTAGTGTTTGGATTCGAGAATTAAGAACCCTTAATTCTTCATCTATCTGTTTTTTCTTCATTTCATTATTAAAATTTTCTCTTTCAAGCTCACTAATATCATCTTTAAAACTATTATTATATTTATTTATTAAATCAATTTCATCTTGCATTTTTTTTATTTTCATAAATATTGATTCAACATTTTCAAGATACAATAATTTTAAAATTACAGAAATATCATCTTTATTAGCCTTTTTAGAAATAGATGATAATAATCCTTTTCTCTTTTCTATCATTGTTTGCTTACTATAATAAGCCCTGTTTATATTTAATTTTTCTTTATATTTTGTTAAATTATATTTTACTCCATCAATATAATATTTTTTTGAATCCCCAATAGTTATTTCAACATTATGTTCTATATCATCTTTTTTGATTTTAGCTTTTATTATATAACCTTCTAATCCTTTTATTGTATCTTTACCACTATTTTTTGTCCCTAACACAACATTAACTATTTTCAAAAGAATGGTTTTGCCTATACTATTAGAAGTGTCATTTTCAGATTTTGGTTTTTCTACAGCACCATATATAACTGATAAACCATTTTCTCTAAAGCTTACTTCTCTAAGTTTTTCTAATTTTGGAGAAAAAATCTCAATTTTTAATATTTTCATTATATATTTCACCTTCTTTGGTATAGGAAATAATTCCAGCACTATATAGATATACTAAAGTTTGCAAAAACCTAGTGTAAGAGATTTTTCCTTTAGTATTCTTTTTAAAATTAATCCATAAATCAACTAAACTTATATTTTTTCTTTCAATTATATTAAGTGTAATAGCCCCTAGATAAAACAAACTTTGAGAGGGTTCTACATATTTATTAGGTAAAATCATTAGCTATCACTCCTTTTGAAAAATATCACATTTTATAAAAATATTAACCACTATTGCTTCTAAAATTATCGCTCGACTATCCATCATAGAATCATATATTAATTCATCAAGTAATTTATCATACAATTCATTCCCCGAATATTTAATAGCCAAATGAGAATATTTTTGTATTATAAAGTTTTTTAAATTTTCATAGTTAGACATATCAATTCCTTCAGAATTTACAAATTCTAAATATTTATCTATTTTATCTGAAGCATCAATTAAATTCAAAATTCTATCATGTCTTTCGTCAAGATTATTTAATTTTATTTTATCTTCAACCTTTATTCTAGAATAATCTGTATTTGGAATGTCAATTTTTTTAGTTGCCAAATAATTCATATATTCATCAATGAAATTCATAACTTCTGGAATCGAAAATTCTTGCTCAATACTATAAACATCTAAATAGTTTGATATTTTTTCAATTAATTCTATGTCTGAATCTAATAGAAAATGTTTTATATCTTTAGCAATTATAACATCTACTACAAACTCTTTTTTATATTTCTCTTTTATCTCTTTGATAGTTTGCTCTATTATTCGTTCTGGATCAGCTGGAAAATCTTTATCATGTGTATTAACGATAAAATAAAAACTATTTATTTCTTTTCCCCATTCTCCTTTTATGTATACATGTTCACATAATCCATCCAAATCATCATGTATTTTTTTATTAATTGACTTAATTTGAGATATGTTAGAATCACTCGGAGAATACATTCCAAAATAAATATTCTTTTCTGGAATCCAGCCATCATTTTTTGCGTCTCCATTTGATGGTTGAACTTTTTCAAATTTTAATCCATTATACTTACAGACTACTTCTAAAAAACTAACAAATGATTGTTGAAATTTCATTTCGGTACTGGAAATAATTGTATTTATTATATTTGATATCATAATCTTTTTACTATACATTATAATCACTCACTTTAAAGATTCTTATAAATATATTATACTATAGAATTAAAAAAAATAATATTAATTTAATATTATATTAACATTAATTAATCCATTATTTTACCATAATAAAAGATACTTTAAAGTATCTCATTTCTATAGATTTTCATTTGTTCCTCTTTATTTGGGGAACTTCTGCCCATGGTGTCCTGGATCAATTACTATCCCTCTTATATTGTTATTCATAATAAAATCCTCCTCAACATAGTGTATGCTAAGGAGGAATATTAGTGACAAAAGACTAATACTTTAATCTGTATAATTTAATAAATTTAAAAAAAATTTTAAAAGAATTAATCATTTTATAATTAAGATATTTAAAAACATTATAAAAGGATGATTTTCATCACCCTCTATAATTAGACTCATTTATCAAATTTATTGTCTACCAACACTATTTG
>CANQZY010000013.1 GCA_947628455.1 uncultured Methanobrevibacter sp. | reverse complement strand
TACCACGTACTTTAACAACATCGTCAAATTCAATTTCTGAAAATATTAATTGTTCTTTAATTCCTAATGTATAATTACCACGTCCATCAAAACTTTTTCTAGATACTCCTCTAAAATCCTTAACACGAGGAAGAGAAATACTAATTAGTTTTTCAAGGAAATTATACATATTATCTCCACGTAAAGTTACTTTACATGCAATAGGTTGACGTTTTCTAATACCAAATTCAGGGTTAGTAACTTTAGAATAAGTTTTAACAGGAGTCTGATCAAACATTTCTTCTAAAAGAGTTATTGCACGAGATAATTTTTCACCAGCTTCACCTACTCCGATATTAACAGTAACTTTTTCAATTCGAACTTCATTCATAGGATTCATTTGTTAACCTCCATTAAATCAATAGAAGGTGAATCAGTTCCAATAACAAAAGCATAATCTTTTAAAGTTAAGAAATTATCTTTATAACTATTTTCAACATTAATAGTATTCGGATTAGAAAATTCATTTAAAATAATTTCATTAATCCTACCAATTTCACCAGTATGTTTACCGCCAGTAACAAGAACAGTGGCATTTTCTTTCAATGGAAATGAATCTAAAATTTCATTATCCGGAATAGATAACACTAAAACATCGCCAACATTATAAGATTCATCTTCAACAATTAAATTTTTACCATCATGAAGATTTAATTGTGTTTTTCCACCTTTAATGGTTGATTTATTAACAATTTTGCATAATTTAGAAGTATTTTCCTCAATTTGTTTTAATTGTAATCTTCCTTTTTTATCTAAAAGTATTCTATAGATTTCACCGGTTTTTGGAATTTCAACAATATCCATTAAACCAACAGGAAATTTATAATCCTTAATAATCCTGCCATCAATTAAAACATTTCCTGAATTTATAATCCTTTTTGCTTCTCTAGAATTATCCGCCAATCCTAAAATATCTCTAATGATCAAAGTTAAAGGCAATGAATCATTAATAGAATGAGAACCAGCAGAAGGTTTTACAGTCCATGTATTCTCTTTTGGATGAATAGGCCATGTTTTAGGTGCTTTATACCTTTTAAAATGTTTTCTTGAACCCATATTAGCCATTTTAATTTCCCCCATTTAAATTTTTAATTCTTTTTTCATCACTCAAATCAGCTTTAGTAATCATAACATTTGATGGATCCATAGGGAGGAAAACTGCATTTCCATCAGGTTTAGATAATGTTACTTCTTCAATAATTACTTTATAATTACCATAATCAACATCCAAGATTTTTCCTTCATGGCCTTTAAAATCTCCACGAAGAACTTTAACTTTATCCCCAATCCTCAAAGGTAAAGATCTTGTTCCCAGTTTTTCTCGTAATTCATGAGTTAAACTTGAACTTAAATGTTTACCTCTTTTATGTGCAGGCTCATTATAAAGTGCTTTTCTCTGTTTTTGTGGTTGTTTTGACATTATTTTTCACCTATACTAAAATACTTGCTGCGCTTCCAATACTAGGCCATCTATCAGCAGCTTCTTTAGCCACAGGACCTCTTATCTCAGATCCTCTCAATATACCTTCAGGAGTAATAATAACCGCTGCATTGTCTTCAAATTTAACACGAAGACCATCAGCACGCCTATATTCCTTTTTTTGTCTTACAACAACTGCATTAACGATTTCTCTTCTCATATCAGCAGTTCCTTTTTTAACAGAAGCCACAACTAAATCTCCAACACCTGCAGTGTCAAGTCTTCTACGAACTCCCTTAAATCCTTTAACAGAAATAATTTCAATCTCACGTGCACCTGTATTATCCACACATTGAAGATTAGCTCCAATAGGCAATAATTTAGATACATTTGATGTCAATGCTTTCATAAAATTACTCTCCTTTCACTTCCACCAATACAAAATGTTTAGTTTTACTTAAAGGCCTGCATTCTGCAACTTTTACAGAATCTCCAACATTCACATCAAGACAATCTGGCTTATGAACATTGATTTTAGATTTTCTTTTCTCATACCTTTCATATTTCTTAATAAATTTATAGTAACTACGTTCAACAGTAATAGTTCTTTCAGCCTTATCACTTACCACAATACCCTCAAGAACTTGACCTCTTACTGGTAAAGATCCATGAAAAGGACACTTAGGATCATCACATGTTGATTCTGGTTCCTGAACATTAAGTCCAACCATATATATCACCAATTTTATATTTTTTTAAATCTTTTTTTTATTCTATCTTCAGGACGAATTGTCAAAATATTCCCATCAATTTCAATAATTTCCCCACTAGGAATTTCAAATTGAAAAACTGAATACATTTTAGGAATTATTTTTTCTACAAAATAATTCTTTCTTGTTTCTACTTCAATCTTTATAGTATTTTTTGTTTCATCAATAACTATTCCATTCAAATTCAAAGATTTATTATTTAAATTAATAACTTTTACATTAAGTCCTATAAACTCATGATGAACTAAATTTTTTGAAGTTATCATTTTTCTTTATAGCATAAATTTATTGAATTCATATAAGCTAGAAAAGATGACTATCGTCTTCTTTTATTATTCTTTTTAGATTCACGAATCTCAATTGTATCAGAGGAAAAACCCATATCAGATAAAACATCTTTAACTTTAACTTTATGATCACCTTGAAGTTCAATTTGACCATTCTTAGAAGTTCCACCACAAGCACATTTTGCTTTTAAGGTTTTTGTAAGCTCCTTAATATCAATATCATGTTCATCTATTCCTTCAATAATAGTCATGAGTTTTCCAAATCTTCGTCTTACAGTAAAAACTTTAACAGTTTGAACTTCACGTGCAATTTCTTCACAAACACAAAGTTCTTCGGGAAGCCCACATACATCACAGATTTTTGACATTTAATTCTCCTTCTGTTTTTCATTCAATATTGTAAGAACACGAGCAATTGTTCTTTTTAATTCTTTAATTTTTCCAGGATTTTCAATAACACCTGCAGCTGCACTTTTAGAAATATTTTTGGATAATTCAGCTTTGAGTTCAATTAATTTTTCTTGAATCTCATCAACTTCCATGTCCCAAATTTCTTTACTTCTTAAAATCGCCATTATTCCCAACTCACTTTAGATAAACTGAATTAATCATTTATATCTTTAACTTCTTCAGTTTCCTCTTCCATTACATCTTCTAATTCATCGAGATCTTCAATTTCTTCAATAATCTCTTCATCTTCAATGATTTCTTCATCCTCAGGAGTAATAGTTTCACTAACCACTACCTCTCCATCTTCGACAATTTCCATACTTGTTGAAGCTGGAAGAACTTCAACTGAATCAGGCAATACTGTTTCTGGAGGCATTATTCTTACATAAATACCCAAAACACCAGGTTTTAATTGAACGGTCGCAAATCCTTCTTCAACCAACCTAATAGATGGTTCACCACATTTTTTAATATAACCTTCTACAAATTTAGCCACAGCAGATCTTGAACCTCTAATTTTTCCAGAAATAGTAATTTCAACACCTTGTGCACCAGCCCCCATAATTCGACGAATTGTAGAATATGCAACTCTTCTAAAATGCATTCCCCTTTGTAACATATTAGCTATTTTATAAGCCATGATTTTAGGATTAAGTTCAGGTACTTCAACTTCTTTAACTTCTATTTGAGGGTTATCTAAAACAAATTCATTTTTTAGAGTATTAGTTATGGTTCTTACATTTTTTCCACCTCTACCAATTACCATACCTGGCCTTTCAGCATAAACAACAACCATAGTACCTAAAGGTGTGATTTGAACATCCATTCCCCCATAACCAGCTCTTTCAAGTTCTTTTTCTAAATATTCATCGATTCTAGTTCTTTTAAGGCCTTCAGTGACAAAATCTTTCTCTATCATTAGTTAGCCTCCTGTAATACAATTTGAATATGTGTTGTTGATGTATTAAACGGAGTAACTCTACCAAATGCTCTCGGAATAGCTCCTTGAATTACAACACCCCTATGTGAAGAGATATGTTCAATATAAAGTTTTTCTGTATCCATACCTTTATACTCCGCATTTGCTTCAGCATTTTCTAATACTTTTAATACTTGAGCAGCTGCTTTTACAGGATATCTTCCACTAGGCCAACCTTTCTGACCTTTTCTATGACCAACTTTCTTATTGTATCTCTTAAAAGGAACTGATTTTTTCATATCAATAACATCTTGTAAATAAACTTTAGCTTTAACTACATTCATCCCTCTAATTGCATTTGAAATTTCAACACAATGTTTTGGTGAAATCTTGAGAGATTTAGCCATAGCACGTGCAGTTTTTGATTCATTTCCTTTTTTGTTATATGCATATTTATTTGCCATGATCCAATCTCCTTATTTAAGTGGTACAAACATGGATGATCTTGTAGCTCCCATACCTGGATCACCATGCTGAACTCTTTGTCTTGTAGGTGCAAATTCACCAAAGAAACAACCTATCATTTCTGGTTCGATTGTGACTTCAACAAATTCTTTACCATTATAAATACCAAATGTAGAACCTACCATTTCAGGTAATACTATCATATCCCGACAATGAGTTCTAATTACAACAGGTTTACCATCATTTGTTCCTTCTTTATTTAACTTTCTCATTTTATCCAAAACAATTTGTTGCCTTGGTAAAAATCCTCTTTTTAAAGATCTTCTTTGTCTTGCCGGTAATAACTTCATTACTTCCTCTAAAGACATATCTTGTAATTCTTCAAGAGTATGACCTTTATATTTAAATATTTTTCTTGCCAATTAAACAACCTCTATTATCTTTTTAATCCTGTTCTTCTAGCTGCAATAGAACCAACTTTCCTTCCTGATGGTGCATCTCTTGAAATAGTAGTAGGACGGCCCGGATGTTGTCTGTTACCTCCTCCATGAGGATGATCTACTGCATTCATAGCTACTCCTCTAACAGTCATGAATTTTTTACCCTTAGCTTTATAAGCATGCCATCTATTACCTGCTTTAAGAAATGGTTTTTCTTTTCTTCCTCCACCTGACACTACACCAATACTAGCACGACATCCTGGATTTAAATATTTTAATTCACCAGAGGGTAATTCTACAACTGATTGAGTTACATCATGAGTGATTAAAGAAGCGTAAGTTCCAGAAGATCTTACAAAACGACCTCCATCTCCAGGAGTATTTTCAATATTGTAAATAGGAGTTCCTTCAGGAATTTCAGAAAGTGGTAAAGTATTACCAAATTTAATTGGAGCAGAAATACCGCATTCAATTTCATCGTCAATTTGAATACTTTCAGGAGCTAATATAAATTTCTTTTCACCATTTTCAAACTTTACTTCTGCAATAGGTGCGGTTCTTGCAGGATCATGCACAATATCTGTAACAATACCTTTAATGCTCCCTTCTTTTTCCAATACATCATAAGATCTGTATCTAATTTTATCTTTAAAACGATGAGAAGAAACACGATGTGCAGGAGTTCCTCTTCCTCTTCTTTGAATTATTAATCGTTTTCCCATTAAAAATCCTCCTTAGAATACGCCTAATTTAACAGCAATCTCTTCAGCCATTTCAGGCTCTATAAGTTTAATGTAAGCTATTTTTTCTCCATTAGGAGTAATATGAGTATTTACTCTAGAAACTTTTTCATCATATAATTGCTCAAAAGCCATTTTAATTGTAGGTTTATTAGAACTGCGTTTAACAACAAAAGCTAATTCATTATTTTGATCAATCATATTCATTGTTTTTTCTGTAACATGAGGTTTAATAATAATTGAATATGCATCCATAATAACCACCTATTTTCCAAATTATTGGAATAAACCTCCTAATTTTTCAATTGCTGATTTAGTAAAAATAGTGAGTCTTCCTGGATGTGTACCTGGAGCTAATAATTCTGCATTAAGATTTTCAACACATACAACATCAACACCAGCATGATTTCGAGCACCTAATTTAATACCATGGTCTTCACCAACAACTAAAAGAGGTCCCTTTGGTTTTTTATATTTACGTCCCCTAGTTTTTCCTCTACCCGCTCTTATTCTTTTACCTTCTTTTGAACGTTTTATATCATCATAAACGCCCAAATTTTTAAAGATTTCACGAGTCTCTTTTGTAGATTTTACAGAACAAATATCATCTTCTACAACAATAGGGAAATTTTTTATATCTCCAGTTTTATGCCCTCTTTTTTCTATTAAATCTTTATTTGTAGTAGCTGCAACTGCAGATCTAATTGCAAATCTTCTTTCTTTAATATTGATTTTTTCATGATGATTTTTTTCAGATCTTACAGGATGTGCTTGTCTTCCTCCAACAGCTAATGGAATAAAAGCTGTTCTGGAACCATTTTTAATTCTTGGAACCATAGCAGAACCTCTACCAGATCCCCATGATTCAGCAGTGGTCCTTTTCCCAGCATGAGGATCATTACCCCATGGTTGAATTCTTGCAGTTTGAGAAGAAATTACGGCTCTTTTGATTATATCTGGCCTATATTCTTCATTAAAAATAGCTGGAAGTTCAATATCTCCAGTGACTTCTCCTTCCTTAGAATAAACATTAACCTTCATTTTTTTTATACCCCTTGTTTAGACTTTGTACTTATATAATTAATTTGAGGTATATCCCCAGATTTGTTATTTGGCCTAATTTGTTCTCTTAAAATAACTAACCTTTTAGAAGGGCCTGGAAGTGAACCTTTTACTAAAATATAATCATTTTTAACTTCACCATATTTGATAAATCCACCATCAGGGTTAATTTTATCAACTTCATCTTTAGATGCAATTTTTAAAATCTTTTTATTAAATTCTGTTCTTTTATGATATCCCATTTGACCTGCTTGTGCTACAGTCCACATAGTTCTTGATGGAGTCCAAGGCCCGATTGAACCTACATGTCTTGCTTTACTGCTTCTAGCAGCCTTACCATATTGAATTCTAATTCCCCATCTTTTAACTACGCCTTGGAATCCTTTTCCTTTTGTAGTTGCAATTGCATCAACAAATTGTCCTTCTTTAAAAATTTCGTTTGCTTTTACTTCATTACCTAATAATTCTAATGCAGTATTTAATTTCTCTTCAGGGGTAGATCCACCTATACCGCATTCAAATATGTCAGGTTTCTTCTTAGGTACACTAGTAACTTTCGGATTAGTATGTATTAGAACTTTTATGTCTTCAGTTTTTTCTAATACACTTTGTATTTTTGCAATAGCTTCAGATTTATTATACTCTTTAGGAAGTGAAATTTTCCTTGAGAGTTCTTCATCCAAATTATCTGCAATTACCTCAGTAAGTACTTTCATTCCTCGAGAAGTTTTTTCATATGCTCTTATACCCATTACTACGACAGGTGGCACTTCTAATACAGTTACAGGTGTGAAAACATCCATACCGTTAGTTGGAGAATTTTTATCATTATCAGTCACTAAAACATGTGTCATACCAACTTTATAACCAGCAAGCCCTAATAATCTAGGTTCATCATTTTTTGGCCAAGATTTGATTCTAGGAGTTTCTTTAGCAGCTCTTTTTCTTGGGCTATAAGCAACAGAACCTTTTCTTGGCTGGTGATGTCTTACCATTTATTTTAACCTCCTTAATTATTAAACATCCTATATTTTTAATTCTATAAGCTAAAAATAATAGCTATTTAAATCTTTACCTAGCAATTTATCGCTAAGATAAATAATAAATAGTTATAATTTGGTTATATGCCTAATTATAACTAGATAAACTTTAACATCAATATATTATAAAATACGAGCCAAATTTTTTAAAGCACTAATAAATAATTCTTTAATGTATTAAAAATATTTACATTCAGTTTTCAATAATATTAATCTTAAAAAATAGAAAATATATTAAATTAGTGAAAACTATAGTATAAAAAAAATGTATGATTAAAATCTTATAAAATTAATTAAAGAAAGTGTAGCAATCACCGCTTCTTCAGTCCTTACAGTTTTAGTTCCTTGATCTGGAATAGTATTAATTTTAAACAAATTCCAATTAGAACTAGAAACATCATCTTCAATTGAAGAATATGGGCCGCCAAATAATATCGAGATATTATTACACTCTTCCATCTTAAGATGTAATTTTTCATAAATAGAATTAATTTCATCACCATATCTTGTTGTCTCAATAACAAGATCTGGTTTAGTTAATTTTAAACTATTTTTAAGACTTTTATTAGAAGAAAATACATTATATCCCCAGTAAACATCATCTGGTTGTTCAGGTGTAACTATTACTTCTTTTTTAGTAATTTTATCAATTTTAAAACTAAATATTTTATTAACACTTAATTGTTCTTTACAAAATGCTAATCTATCCATACCTATATCAACAAAGGTTCCTCTCTTATTTCTTTTAACAGTATACCCTTGTCTATAATCTCCAACTTCAGGATGTGAATCAACGGGATGGTGTGGAGTTCTCAACGGTGGAAGAATACCAACATGCTTTAATTCAGATTTTATAGGAAATACTTTTTTTCGTAAATATTGAGGAGTATTCATATATCTTAAAATTTCAGAAATAAATTCTCCATTTTTTTCCCCTTCATTTTCACTAATCTGATTATCATTATAAATAATAACATTATGCACATTAAAGATTGCTAAAATTCTTCCAATAATACCTACTTTATAAGTACGAACTTTAAGATCCGTAGATTCATTCAAAAAGGAATTAGGAATAAATACAGATAATTCTTTTTTATACATTATCCACATATTTTGTAAAAAACAATATATAAATATTTATTATTTTTATAGCAATATAGCTACCGCTAAACTGGAATGATACATTTGAAAATATTATATCAATTATAATATCCGTAGTACTTTTTGACTACAAAAAATTTTATACTCATATAAAATATATTAATATAAAATATAATTTCTATAATATATAAACTTATTGGAAAAACTATTAAAAAAATACAATAAGCACAAAATCCATAAGCATAAAAAAAAACAATAAATTAAAAAAGATTAATTACAAATTAAAGGAATAATCTAAAAAATAATTATCTAATTTCATTTGTTATTACACATTAAAAATAAATATACTTTACTAAAAAAAAATTATTGAATAAACATTACAATATTGATTTTAAATTAACCATTGGGCTATTATTAAATAATATTTAAATCTAATACACCTAAAAACCATATACTCCTCTAAAATAGAAGTCTTATAAAAAAAAATAAAACAATACTATACTTTCATTTATTATAAATTATCTATCTACATATTTAATAAAGGATGAAAATTACGAAAAGTATATTATAAATAAAATTTTAAATTTAATCATATTAAATAAAGAATATTATTATATAATTTTATAAAGATAGGGTTAAGATGGAATTTAAAAGAATATCAAAAGAGAATATAATATGTATTATATTATATGGAATTTTTTTATCATTCTTTACTATAATGTTTGTAAAATATAATAATCCATCAAATAGAGAATTTTTAATTCTTATTTTTGTTTTAATATTAATTATTGGATTAATATCTATTTATTATTATAATAAAAATAAGAATAAAATATATAAAACTGCTTTTATTGTTATAATTCTTTTTGGTATATGTAGTGCTATTTTAACTCCTATAAATGACATATCTGATGAATATGAACATCTCGTAAGATCTGAAATTGTATCAGGAGGGGAAATTACAACAAATTATGATAATGGCTTTAAAACTATTAATGCAATTAATAGTCTTGGAATCGAAACTGATAATAACTTATTCACTACAAATTTATGGAATTTAAAGATAAATTATAATGATTATTATAGTAGTTGTGCATTTGCTCAAAATCCATTTTACGCTTATCTTGCACCTGCATTGGGAATTATTATAACAGAACTTTTAGATTTAAACACTATTTGGTTATTATATCTTGGAAGGATATGTAATCTACTTCTATATGCATCAATTATCTCAATTGCTATTAAAAAATCACCTATATTTAAAATTCCCCTATTTATTACCAGTATTTTTCCATTAGCTATTTATCAAGCTGGATCTGTAAGTGCAGATTGTTTTTTCAATGCCTTTGCTATCTTAGCTATATCTTACTTTTTTGTTCTTTATAAATCCAATAGTATAAAATATAAAGATTTAAGTTTTTTTTATATTTCAATAATTCTTTGTGGTTTATTAAAACAACCCTACCTCGCATTAAGTTTATTGATATTCATAGTTCCAAATTCTAATTTTAAAAATAAAAAACAAAACATTATATCTAAAATTGCTGTTTTAGGAGTATTAGCTATAGGAACTCTTTGGAGTAGTTACGCTACCGAACAACTGAAATATTCCTGGAGAGCAAAACATTTTATCCAATATCATGTGAATGCTTCACAACAATCAATGTTTATGTTATCAAATCCTAAATTCGATATATATTACATTTTTGATGTTATATATCAAATTCCAGTGATATTTAATAGATTGTTTGAATTTTCAGTGTCAGATTTTAGCTATACTTCTAATTTAATGAGTAGTTTATATTTCTTATATATTATTGCAATTTCATTATTTTATCCATTAAAAGAGAAATTATCAAAAATAAATCGTTTGAAACTTGTTATAGTTTCAGCTATCATATTCTATGGTATATTTTTAGTGCAATATTTAACTTGGATTCCAGTTAAATCAAAAAATATAATTTCAGGAGTTCAAGGACGTTATTTTATCCCACTTTTAATATTTGTTCCATTAATTCTTAATTTAAGTTCAAAAATAAAATTAAATAAAACAAAAGCATTAGACATTGTATTTACTATAGCTATTAGTTTTATTGCAGGAATGTTGATGTTAACTACAACAGTTAAATTTTAAGATTTATTTTCAGCTCTTATAACAATAACATTAATATCTTTAAATTCTTTATTATGAAAATCATAAATTTTAGGAATATTAAATTTATAATTAAAAATATGTGTAATTTCTAAGTTATTATTATAATAGTAATTAATTAGAAATTTTTGAGTAGATGCCATATGAAATGAATAAATGATTTTAGGGTTAAATTCACATGCTTTATTAATAAATTTTATATCTGTTCCTTTATTAGCTTTTTTTTGAGAACCAAAAGGCGGATTTTGAAAAATAGTGTCTGATTTTAAATTTGGTTTAAGTTTATCAATTGATTTTATGATAAAATTATAATTTTTAAGATTTATTTGATTGCAATGATTTTTAGCTACTTCAATAGATTCACTATCAATATCAATTCCAGTAGCATTTTTTGCCCCTAACTTCAAGCTACCGATTGTAAATATTCCTGTTCCGCATCCTAGATCTAAAATATTCTTTTTTTTAATGTCTCCTAAATTATATGCATTCCATAATAAATCACTAGCTATTGTTGATGGTGTAGAATATTGTTCATATTCTATTTTAGGATTAGGATGAGAAGGAATTCTTTGGAGTTCTATTTCAAGTTGTTTTTTATTTTTCATATTTAATCCTAAAATTAATTATTAAAATCCAAGTTTATAATATATTTTTTATTTAAAATAATTATTAAAATAATATTTATAAACAAGTTTAATTAATAATAAATCATATTAAAAAATTTTTTTATTGAGGATTTTAAATGTTTAATAAAATATTGATAGCTAATAGAGGGGAAATAGCTATTAGAATAATGCGAGCTTGTCGTGAATTAGATATTCAAAGTGTAGCAATATATTCTGATGCTGATAAAACCTCTTTATATACTAATTATGCTGATGAAAGTTATGCTTTAGGTAATCCTTCACCTGCTAAATCTTATTTAAATATTGATAAGATAATTAATATTGCTTTAGAATCTGAAGCTGAAGCAATACATCCAGGATATGGGTTTTTAGCTGAAAATCCTAAATTTGGAGAAGAATGTGAAAAAAATGGGATAAAATTAATTGGCCCTAGTGGAAAAGTAATTCATGAGATGGGAGATAAAATTACATCTAAAAATCTTATGAAAAAAGCTGGTGTTCCTGTTATAGAAGGTACTCCTGAAGGAATAGCAGATATTGATGAAGCTAAAGAGATAGCTAGGCAAATTGGATATCCGGTTATTGTTAAAGCTTCTGCTGGAGGTGGAGGTATTGGTATGCGTGAAGTTTATACTGAAGATGAACTTGTACGTGCTATTGAATCTACTCAATCTATTGCTTCTACTAATTTTGGAGATTCCACTGTCTTTATTGAGAAATATCTTGAAAAACCTCGCCATATTGAATTTCAGATTTTAGCAGATGAACATGGGAATGTTATTCATATTGCAGATAGAGAATGTTCTATTCAAAGAAGACATCAAAAATTGTTAGAAGAAGCGCCATCACCAATTATGACTGATGAATTAAGATCTAAGATGGGTGAAAGTGCTATTAAAGCTGCCAAATATATTGACTATACCAGTGCGGGGACTATTGAATTTTTATATGATGCAGGACAGTATTATTTTTTAGAAATGAATACTCGTATTCAAGTAGAACACCCAATTACAGAAATCATTACTAATACTGATTTAATTAAAGAACAAATTAGAATAGCTGATGGTGATGAATTAAAATATGAACAAAAAGATATTAATGTTAATGGTCATGCAATAGAATGCCGTATAAATGCTGAAGATCCGCTTAATAATTTTGCACCTAATCCTGGGAAAATTACAGGTTATAGGTCTCCAGGAGGGCCAGGAGTTCGTTTAGATAGCGGTGTGTATATGAATTATACTATTCCAACTTTTTATGATTCTATGATTTCTAAATTAATTACATGGGGTAGGACTAGAACCGATTCAATAGCTAGGATGAAAAGAGCTTTAAGTGAATATGTAATTTTAGGGGTTAAAACAACAATTCCATTTCATAAGGCAATTTTAAGAAATCCTAATTTTGTAAAAGGAGATTTAAATACTCATTTTATTGATCTGCATAAGAATGGAATTTATGAGGAAATGGAAAATGTAATTGCTGAGGATTTAGAAAATGTAAATAAACTTAAATCAACATTTATGCCGGCTAAAAAGATTGCAGCTATTTCTAGTGCGGTTGGTTCATATTTAACAAATGTTCAAAAGCAACAATTAAAAAATAATAATACTAAGATAGCTAAAAAATAAGGAGAATAAGGATGGAAACTGAAATTATAAATTTATTGAGAAATGAAGGGAAATTATCAAAAGAAACTATAAAAGAACTTAGTGACATTCAAATTGATGATTTTTTTGATAGTGTTAAAGAACTTGGAAATAATGAAACAGATTATATTAAAAAAGAAAAAATTCAGAATAAATTGAATACCGAATTTATTGGAAAAGAAATTTTCATTTTTAAAGAGGTAATGTCAACAAATACTGTAGCTAAATTCTTTGCAGAGAACAATGTTGGTGATGGCGCGGTTATTATCTCTGAAAAACAAACTAATGCTAAAGGAAGATCTGGTAAAAGTTGGGAATCTCCTATAGGTGGCGTTTGGTTATCTATAATAATAAATCCTCATATAGATCAAAGTAAACTTCCAATTATAACGTTAACAACAGGATTAGCTGTAGAAAAAACACTAGAAAAAATAGGGGTTAATAATGCCGAAATAAAATGGCCTAATGATATTTTAATCAATGATAAAAAAGTATGCGGTATTTTAATAGAATCAATAGCTAAATTTAACTCTATTGAACATGTTATTGTAGGAGTGGGAATTGATGTAAATCTTGATATAGATTCATTTCCTCAAGAATTAAAAGAGGGTACTACTTCTTTAAAGATTGAAACTGGAGAAAATATTGATGAGAATTTAATAATTAAAATATTTTTAGAAGAATTCGAAAAAATTTTTAAAATTTTTTTAAAAGAGGATTATGAATATATTCTTAAAGAATGGAGAAAATATGCATATACTATTGGTAAAAATGTTGAAATTAGAGAATTATTTGGTAAAACCTATGAAGGTTATGTTGTAGGTATAGATAAACAAGGAGTTTTAGTGATTGAAAAACCAAATGGAGAGTTTAAAAAAGTTATTTCAGGTCAATGTATTATTAAAAAATAAATTAGGAAGTTTATTTCAATTAAATATAATTTCACTACTTTTTTTACTATCTTTAGATATTTTTTTTAAAATATTAAATGAATTTAAGATTTTTTTAGATAATCTTTCTAATGTTAAATTAAATGCATCTCCTGTGGATAGATCAAATCTTATAGTTGGAGAAGCTCCCGGCATAGAAACTGCAGGTATGGTAATAATTCCTTCTTCTTTTAAAAGAATCATGGAAAATAAAAATGCTATATCCTTATAAGATAAATCTGAATTGATATTTAATTGTTTAGCTAATTTTTCTGGAGTGATCATTACTCCTGTTGGTGTTAATTCAAATTCTGTGAAATTTTTATTTAATAATGATATAAATTCATATTTTCTATTATAACTTTTAAATAAATTTTCATCATTAAACTCTTTAAGAGCATTAACAATAGCTAATATAGATGGAGGTTGTGCTTCAAGACCAAATTGATTAGCTTTAACTTTAATTTTATCTATTAATTCTTTTTTACCTGCTATTAATCCTCCACGTGGACCTGACATTAATTTATCAGTACTTGTAATAACAATATCTGCTCCTAAATCACAAGCTTTTTGCTGATTAAATATCACAGTTCTAAGTCTAGCACCCGAAGCATCATCAACTAAAACAGGAATATCTTTTTGATGAGCCATATCAATAACTTTTTTAAATTTTTCTTCATCAATAACTTTATGATCCATAGTAGCGCCAGTGACCACAACTAAAGAAGTATTTTTTGGAATAATAAACTCATCAAAATTATCAAATTCTAAATAATTTGCTCTAACAAGATCACAACTTTTAGGGATAGATGGATGAGAGGGTAATTCTGGAAGGTAATGTACAACATTAGAATTTTCATCTACTAATGATAAAATAGTGGCCAATATTCCTGAAGAAGTTCTATTTACGGAAAAAATTTTTTCCCCACCCATATGTTCAATACCTAAATCTTGGAGTTCATCTTCAAAAATAGCTGGACCGACATAGGTTTCTAATAAATTTAAATCCTCATCGGAAGCTATAAATCCTCCAGATAATCCTGTAAGATCATATAAATTATCCCTACCTTTATTTTTAACAATATCTTTAATAATACTTAAAGCATTTTCTCTTTTTTTTACTTCATCTAAATAATTATTAATAATCATAATCCTCAAGTTCTAATTTAAAGTCTTTAAAAGCTTCTGCAAGATGATTAATATTTTTTTCAGATAATTCTACAGGATCAGCTACATTAATATCCTCATCATCATCTTCAAGATAAGAATAATCAATAGCTGATATTTTACCATCTAAAGTAGTCCAGAAAAGTAAACTATCATGTACAGTTTTTTTACGATTTGGCATGAAAACTTCTAGTGAAGCACAAACTTGATTATCAGTTGATTCTTTTTCTTCTTTATTTTTATAATCAATAGTTTCTAATTTATAATCTTTAAATTTATCAAAATACTTGCTTAAATCTTCATCAGAAACTGGGATGAATTCATCTACATCTTCATCATAACTGTATTCTACATCTAGTATTTTACCTTCTGGGCTTGTTCTAAAAATTAAACCTTCAATAATTTCATTAGGTTTATCTTCAAGAATATAAAATTCTAAAGAAATGCCTAATTGGTTAAAGAATTTTTTTTTTTCTTCGGCATCTTTATTTACTTTTTTTATTTTCCTTAATCTTGATTTTAATTTTTTTTCGGCGACAGTATTAATATCCTCAACCATAATTTCTACTCCAAATTTATTAGATAAAAATAAACCGATTTAATTATATAAGTTAATTGTTTTAAATTAATATATAAATATATGTAAATAAAATTAAATTTAAGAAGATTAGGACTATATATTTATTATTATTGAAAATTTTTTAATCAAATAAGAAGTTTATTTTAAATTGAAATTTATAATATCTTTCTTTTAATCAAAAAGACTGTTTCCTTTACTATCCATAGCTACAATTAATGGTCCGAATTCTTTAACCTTAAGACTCCATATTGCTTCAGGCACTCCTAAATCTAACCAATTTACACTATTTATTTTTTCAACAGAATCAACATAAAGTGCCGCACATCCTCCTGTAGCTACTGCATAAATTGCCCCATATTCCTTTAAAGATTCTC
This sequence comes from uncultured Methanobrevibacter sp., assembly GCA_947628455.1. Lineage (GTDB taxonomy): Archaea > Methanobacteriota > Methanobacteria > Methanobacteriales > Methanobacteriaceae > Methanocatella. The sequence goes on along the minus strand of CANQZY010000013.1, from coordinate 4,290 downwards.
TAACACTGTCATCCATCCCTCCTTTACCAATTATAATTTTTGGGCCCATAGCTATTACATTTGCTTGATAAGGATTCATTCTCATAGAAGTAGTAGGTCCAATAGCTATCATTTCATAATCATTATCTTTATTCTTTATAATAGGGCCTGCATGAAAAATAGCTGCTCCTTTAATATCAAATGGAGGGCCATTTTCTATTAATCTTTTATGAGCTTGATCACGAGCAGTTAAAATATTACCTGTTAAACTTATTACATCTCCAATTTTGAAAGAAGTTAAATCATCTTCTACAGGAACTTTAATATTTTTCATTTTATTCACCTTTTGTATTTATTAATTTTTAGATTTTAATTCTATAAAATGATAATTGATAATATTATTTTTTTATATAAATAGATATTATATATATTTTTTAAAGTTTAACTTTTTAGAAAAAATAATAACTATTATAAAATATAAATATATGAGTGTGATTAATGAAAGAATTGAATATCTGGATGCTTTAAAAGTTATTGCGATTTTAAGTATTATATGCATCCATATAGCTATTATATGGCCCAATACTAAAATTAATGGTTGTAATATTTCTAATTTTTCTGAATTTTGTCGTATAGGGGTCCCTATATTTTTAATGGTTAGTGGAGGTCTTCTTTTAAATAAAAACTATGATTTACATTCATTTTTTAAAAAAAGATATTCTAGAATTATTTTACCTTTTATATTATGGGCGATTATTTATATAATTTTTATTTTAATTCTCTATTTATTAACAGGAAATAATATAATTTTTAATTATTTTAATAATTTTCCTTTAGAATGGTCTTGGTATTTTTGGATGATTTTTGGAGTTTATTTAGCGATTCCTATTTTAAATGAATTTATAATAAATAAAGGGATTAAAGGTGCGGAATATTTTATTATAATATTTATAATATCCTCCATTTTTTACGAAATATGTAGATTCTTTAATTTTTCAACTTTTATTGACTTAAGATTTTTTTTAGGGCCAATTGGATATATTGTTATTGGATATTATTTAACAAATAAAAATTTCAATACAAATGTAAAAAAAATAATCATTATTTCATTAATTTTATTTATTATGGCTAGTCTTATAAAATCAGGATGGTATTTAATTATCTTAGATTATTTCCATTTATCCAACGATACTACTATAAAAATCTTTAAAATAATACATGATTATTCTCATTTAGTTATAAGTGATCCAAATATCCATTTACTTTCTTTCATAGATGTGGATATTTTTGAAATTATACAATCTAGTTCAGTATTTTTAATTATTAAAAGCTTATATTTATTTAATATAAAAAGTCTTAATAAAAATAAAATTATATTATCAATTAGTAAATCAAGTTATGGAATGTATTTGGTTCAGGGAGTTTTTATTATTATAATTAATCGATTATTATATAATTTATCATTTACCAATATGCAAGTAGTTATATTACTATTTATTCTTTCAATAGTAACATTCCTATTAAGTTGGATTTCTGTATTAATCATTAATAAAATTCCATTTATAAATAAAATTTCGGGTTATCATTAATTTTTATTATTCCTATGAAAAATATAAACTTATAATTTTCTAATAAAGATTTATGATATAAAAAATATAAGAATAATTAAAAAAAAATATAATTATATAAAAATATACGATCATGTTTCAATTTTTTTAAAATAAATTTTTCTTATATGTTAATCTATTAATAAAAATATTATATTGATCAAATATTATTGTTATATCTTCTATAAAAAAAAATATTATTTAAATAGAATTTAGTGGGAGTAATTACCATGTCAAGTATGAGTAGTGTGGCAGGATTATCAAAATATATAACTTCTCTACCACGAATAAGAAACACTATTATCGTAATGATTATTATTAGTTTTATTACAGGATCTGTTAATTTCTTATTAAACTCTGTTTATGATTATAGTATAATAGAAAAGATTCTATTTGGAGGTTTATTTGGATTTATTGTTTTAGGGGTTAGTTCCATTATAAGTGGCGGAATTAATCAACAAGGTGTTAATACTTTAAATGGAATTAATTTTAAAATAAAACATTCAATGTTTTTATCTTTACTTTCAATGAGTATCCTTTCAATAATTTTAACATTGGGTGGTGTTATTGGAAGAATAAGTGGGTTAATATTACTTCAAAATTCATTAATATTTGGATGCATTTTAATTTTTGGTTTTAATACTTTAATTTTTTGGAGTGTGGCTAAAATTGGATTTTCAAAATCAGCTATCATTGGAACTTTTCAACCTATTCTTATTTTAGCAATTTATGTGTTATTCTCATTTTTTACAAATACTATGGGTTTTGCAGATACAGGAATAACAATTATTCTAAAAATTATTGTTGGATGTATTATTTTAATAGCTGCTATTTATTCATTTATTAGAGTAGCTGAATCTCCAATGAAAAAAAATCTAGGTATTGGAATGTTAGATTTATTAAGTCTTTTTATAGCTAATATGAATGATGGATCTAATTCATTAGAAAAGTTATTTGAAAATATTGGTGAAAAAATAACAACATTAGTTACTTTTGCAAGTTTTAAAGGAAAAAATGGGATAAAAGCACTTTTTATTTGTCCTTGTGTTCATCCAGGGCCATTAGGTTCTATTGGAGGGTCAAATATGCCTACAATACTTGCAAATAAATTTGATAATTTTACCATGGTTGTGCATGGGCCTTCTACTCATGATTTTAATCCAGTAGCTGTAAAAGAAATTAATAAAATAGAAAATGCTGTAAGAAAAGGTCTTGAAAATGTAGAATATTCAAATACTGCAAGTAAATTTATGAGATATAATAATAAAAAAGCTAATATAGGAGTTCAGTTTTTAAATAAAGGAATGATAATTTTAACCACTTTTGCTCCAAATGGTAGTGATGATATTGAATTTAGTATAGGTCTTACAATGATGACCAAAAGTAAGAGTAAATGTTGTGTCGAAGATTCTATAATTGTAGATTGTCATAATTCTTTTACTGAAGAGAGTGGTGGAGTTCTTCCTGGAAATGAAGAAGTATTTGAACTTATTGATGTAGTTGATAAAATTCAATGTGAAGAAAAACAATTTAATATTAAAGTAGGTTGTTATGAGAATAATATGAATGAATTGGATAAAAATGAAGGAGTTGGTGAATCTGGTATTAAAACTATGGTTATTGAAGTAGATAATCAAAGAACAGCTTATGTTTTATTTGATTCGAACAATATGGAAATAAATTTTAGACAGGAAATAATAGATTCTGTGAAAAATTTAGATATTGATGAAATTGAAGTAATGACTACAGATACTCATTCGGTTAATACTATTGCAAGAGGATATAATCCTATTGGGATTGAAAAAAAATCTGAAATTATAGAATATGTTAAGAAGAGTATTAAAGAAGCTATTAATGATTTAGAGGAAGTTGAAGTAGCTACTAGTACTGAAAAAATAGAAAATATTAAAACATTTGGTCCAAACAATTCAATTGAACTTATATCAACAATAAGCTCAATTGTTGCAGTGACTAAAATTATAGCTCCTGTGTTATTCTTAACTGCACTTTTAATAGTCTTTGTTTGGATTTTTTATATGGGAACATTTTAAATTTTTATATATAATTATAAATTAAAATAAAAGCAACGATCCATATTAATAAAAATGGTGCAATTCCATCCCATAGCCATTGAGAAAATCCATTTATCTCATCACCATATCTTCTTTGAGATAGTTGTCCAACAAAATAAAGTATTATAAAAGGCAATATTCCAGAAAACACATGGTTTTTAAAACCTAGTAATCCTACAGTGAAAACATAGGATAAGAATGCTGCGATAATGCCAAAAATAAGATGTATACTTGTAACTTTAATAGTTGTATCCATTAAAATCCTCCAATAAATTAAATAAAAATCAATCTTATATGTATTTTCTTAATTATAGTATTTAAATTATAGGTGTTAAAATGAAATCAATGTCAAATGTTGATATTTATACAATAACAAATGAATTAGATAATTTATTACAAAATGCTCGTGTAGATAAGTCCTTTCAGCCAGCAAATGATATAGTAATTATTAGATTTCATGTTCCTAAAATCGGAAGAATAGATTTAGCAATACAATCAGGAGTTAGAATACATACTACTCAATATCCTCTTGAAAATCCAATTAATCCCCCAGCGTTTCCAATGCTTTTAAGAAAAAGAATAAAAGGTGCTAATGTAGTTAGTATAAAACAACATGAGTTTGATAGAGTAGT
>CANQZY010000012.1 GCA_947628455.1 uncultured Methanobrevibacter sp. | reverse complement strand
ATATGCAACAAGCGGTTTTTTATTAATCAACCGTGTATTCTTTCTTGGAATGTTAGTTGAATCATTAAAAGCAGGAATAACAACTACTACTTTATTATTATTAAACATAATATCTCTAATATATATTATAAATAAAATTAATTAATTTACTATATATTATATACATTACATAAAATAAATATATTTTTCTAAAAATTTGGTGTTTATTATGATGAAAGATATGTCAAATACTTTAGTTAAAAAAATAAATAAAATGGCTATTCCTATTAAAATTATGCATGTTTGCGGTTCTCATGAACATACTATAATGGAAAATGGAATTAGAAGTTTATTAGATAAAAAAATACAAATTGTAGCAGGTCCTGGATGTCCTGTATGCGTAGTTCCTTCTCGTGAAATTGACGAATGTTTAAAACTTGTAGAAAAAGGAGTAACTATAACAACATTTGGAGACATGTTGAGAGTGCCTGGTTCTAAAAGTTCTCTTGCAGAAGCAAAAGCAGAAGGAGGGGATGTGAGAGTTGTATATGGAATTAATAAAGCTATTGAAATAGCTAAAAAAGAAAATAATGATGTTGTATTTATGGCAGCAGGATTTGAAACAACTGCACCAACAACTGCTGCTGAATTATTATCAAATCCTCCAGAAAATTTTTCTGTTCTATCTTGTCATAGATTAATTCCACCTGCAATTGATTTTTTAATAAACTCTGGCCAAACAAATTTAAATGCTTTAATTGAACCTGGACATGTATGTACAATTATAGGAACTAAACCATTTGAATATTTATCTAAGGATTATAAAATTCCTCAAGCAGTAGCTGGATTTAATCCACTAGATATTTTAATATCAGTCTATATGATATTAAGACAAATTCACAATAATAATCCAAAAATAGAAAATGAGTATAAAAGAGCTGTAAAAGAAGAAGGGAATATAATAGCTCAAGATATGATTAAAAAAGTATTTGACATTAAAGATAGAGAATGGAGAGGTTTTCCACAAATTCCAAATTCAGTTCTAGATTTAAAACCAGAATTTGATAAATTCAATGCTAGAAAAAAATATGATATAAAAGTAAAAGAAGTAAAAGAAGCTCCAAAAGGTTGTATATGTGGACCTATTCTTAGAGGAATGGCCATCCCTCAAGATTGTAAATTGTTTGGAAATCAATGTAATCCTTTACATCCTATAGGAGCATGTATGGTAAGTAAAGAAGGAACATGTAACATAGCATATAGATTTACAAGAAGGAAATAAAAATGAAAATAGATGTTATTGCAGTTGACATAGATGGAACCATAACAGACCATAAAAGAAGAATTTGTATATCTGCCATAAAAGCTATTAGAAAAGCAGAAGAAAAAAATATTCCAGTTATACTTGTTACGGGCAACGTGATTACATATGCATATGCTACAGCAGTACTAATTGGATGTAGTGGAGGAATTGTTTGTGAAAATGGAGGAGTAATCTTTAAAGAAGGGCAGAATAATGACCAAATACAAATTCTAACAGATAAAAATCATGTGAATAAAGCAAATAAATACCTAACTAATAAATTAGGAGAAAAACTAAAAAAAATATTCAGTAATGATAATCACTACAGAAAAAGTGAAATAGTATATTACAAAGAGGATATTTCAAAAGAAATTATAGAAGAAAATTTAAAAGATTTTGATGATTTTGATAAAATAGAAGTATATGATAGTGGTTTTGCCCTTCATCTTACAGATAAAAGAGTAAACAAAGGTTCATCATTAAAATATTTATGTAATAAAAATAATATCAATATAAAAAATTTAATGGCAATTGGAGATAGTGAAAATGATATTGAGTTCCTAAAAGTTGCGGGTTTTAAAGTTGCAGTAGCTAATGCAGACAATCAATTGAAAAAAAATAGTGATTATATATGTCAAAAATCTTATGGAAATGGAGTAAAAGAAGCTATTGATAAATTTGTTTTATAATTGGTGATAAAGATGTTATATGATGAAGCAAAATATATTGAAGAGGAAGTAGTTAAAATAGTTGAAAAATATGAAATATATATTACTCAAAATAATGAAATTGAATTAGATTCTAAAAAAAATGAACTTAATTTTGTAAAAGATGAGATAAATAAAGGAGTAGGTATTAGAGTTATCAAAAATAATAAATTAGGTTTTGCATTTACATCTAATTTAGATAAAATAAAAGAAACTACAAATCAAGCTCTTTTAAATACAAAACTAAATAATGAAGATAAATATTTTTCATTTAGTATTCCCGAAAAACATGAAGATGTCAAAGAAACTTATGATAAAAAAATTGATAATTTAAATCAAGAAGAATATATTGAATTTTTAAAAAATATTATTGAAAAGAGTGAAGAAAATAAATGTGAAGTGACATCTGCAGGATTTTCAGCTTCTAAAGAAGAAAGTATTATCTTAAATTCAAATGGGGTTTGTGAAGTTAACAGAGGCACTATATTTTCAACTGGTTTATCTGTAAAAGTAAATAAAAATGGAAATATCTCTACTTCATATGATTCTATAGCAAGTAGAAAATTTAATTTAGATGGAGATAAATTAAGTTATGAAGTATGTCAAAAAGCTCTTGATTCAGTTGGGGGAACTAGTATTAAAACAGAAGATTATGATGTTATTCTTGATTATCCTGCATTTGCTGGATTATTATCATCATTTACTGCTGCATTTTCTGCAGAAAATGTATTGAGAGGCAGATCTATATTTAAAGACGCACAGGGGAAACAAATAACTACTGAAAATTTATCATTGATAAATGATTCAACTTTAAAAGAGGGTTTAAATAGCTGTAACAGTGATAGTGAAGGAGTTGCAAGTAAAAAAACAATACTTATTCAAAATGGATATTTAAAATCATTTTTATATGATTTAGATTCTGCTACAAAATTAAATCAAAATAGTACATCAAATGGTTATAGAAGTGGATTTACTGATACTCCTCATGTTTCACCATCCAATTTAATTTTTGATTTTAAAAATCCTACAGAAATTTATGATATACAAAATGGAATTTTTGTATCAAATATTTTAGGAGCACATACTGCAAATCCAATAACTGGAGATTTTTCTGTTGAAGCAAGTAATGTATTTAAAATTGAAAAAGGTCAAATTACAAAACCTGTAAAAAAAGCTATGATCTCTGGAAATATATTTGAACTTTTAAAAACAGCTCAAAAAATTAATTCAATAGAAAAACAATACGGCCCATATATTATTCCTAAAATATTAGTTCATCAATTAAGAGTAATTGGGATATAAATTTTATTAAAATTTATATAAAAAATATAAATATTTTTATAGTTTATTTAATTTTTTCATATATCTTTTAATTGAAGGGTCGCTTTTATTAATAGTCCAATAATCATAATATAAATCTTTTTGTTTATTAAAATCTCTTATTTTTTGTTTTGTGATATTTTGGATTTGTATATCTAATTTTTTCATTTGATTTTCAAAAGAAATTTCTTTTCTTTTAACAGCTAAATTAGTCTTTCTAGAAAGTCTATTAACTTTTTTATCTATCTCTTTTTGAGTTAAATCCATCTACAACACCAAGATTATTTTCTAATAATAGGTAACTGAATCTCAGTTAAATAATTTTCTGGATATTCACTATTATATTTACTTCTTATTAAAATCTCTTTAGGAGATCCTATAATTTCTAATTCATTATTTTGAGCATAATCAACTAATTGTTCATAAGAATCCATGATATTTTCATAACTGCCTTTATGAATTACTGATAAAACTTCATGTTCAAATAAATCAACTATCCTAATTAAATCTTCACCATAGCTTCCACTATCTTCCTTAATTACAATTCCAATATCAAAAACTACATCTCCCTCTTTGACTTTGTATCTTGGCGAATAATAAATAATAAATGGTTGACCTTCAGTTTCTATTTTATTATTTTCAACCCAATCCATTAATTTAGCTACTAAAAGATCTATATCTTTAATTGATCCTTTAAAATTAATGACCGCTAATTTTTGATTAGGTATTTTTTTAGTTTCAAAATCCATTATTTTTGCCTCATTAGTAGTTTTTTTTAGATTTTTAATAATTAAATTATTTAACTAATAAACAACAATTATAATTTATTTCTAATAATATCAAACTATATTAATTTTTTCTAGATAAAGACTAAAATCTATAAAATCATTATTTAATATATAACCATTTTTTAATAACTGTAAAATGGCGGAAAATTATTTTAAATGTTAATCTTAAAATTTTGATAATTTTCTTTTTATATTTTTCAACTGAATGATTTTGTGTATTAGTTAAATTATCAAGATGCTTACTTATTGAATTATCAAAATCATATATTTGTTGTTTTGTGATATTTTGGATTTGTATATCTAATTTTTTCATTTGATTTTCAAAAGAAATTTCTTTTCTTTTAACAGCTAAATTAGTCTTTCTAGAAGGACTATTAACTTTTTTATATATCTCTTTTTGAGTTAACATCTATAACACCAAAACTACTCTAATAATAGATAACTTAATCTTAGTTAGAATAATTTCTAAATATCCATATTATAGTTAATTTATAGAATTTTTCATTTGGAATGATTTTATTTATTAGTTAAATTATCAAAATTATATGTCTATCTTAATATCTTGAATTTTTATATAATAATTTATTTTGATATTTCAAGAATTTTTTTTTTATGATTATAAATATGAAAAGATCACTTTCAATTATATTTGTTTAATCTTATAAAAATGGATATAATATTATTAGATAATTAAATTTTATTAAATAATGTTACTTCCACTTCTTCTCCTTTATCAATAAGTTCAACAGATTTTGAAACTTTCACATAACCATCTGCTATTGAAAGTGAAAATATCGATCCAGAATCTTTAAATATAGGTTCAACATTATTACCCTTTACTTTTACAAGTTGATATTGCATTCTTCCAACAGGAGAGTGTATTCTTTTAGTTAATTTTCCTTTAAATATCTTTTCTCCAAAATTATAATCAATTCCAGATAATTTAGATATAGCTTGAGCGATAAAAGCATTAAACACAATTAGAGCGGATACAGGATTTCCAGGAAGACCAAAAACAACTTTTTTATCAACAATTCCAACAATTGTTGGTTTTCCTGGTTGAACTGAAATGCCATGAATATAAACATTTCCTAATTCATCTAAAACATGTCTCAGCATATCTCCCAGTCCTGCTGAAGTTCCACCTGAAATTATTAAGATATCAACTTCCTTTAATGATTTTTGTATTTCTTCTTTTAAATTATTATAATTATCATTAACAATTCCTAAAAATTTAGCATCTGCACCACAAGATATCGCATCATTTTTAATCATATTTCCATTAATATCATAAATTTTTCCAAATGTTAAATTATTGTCTAATGTCACTATTTCATTTCCTGTAGATATTACGCCCACTAAAGGTTTTTTAAAGACATTAATATATTTATAACCTTGAGAAAGAAGTACTCCAATTTTTCTAGGCGTTAAAATTTCTCCTCTTTTCATTAATAATTTTTTTTCCTTAATATCAACTCCTTTTTTAGCAATATCAAGATTAGGAGTGGCACTTTTTAAAATATCGACTGTATTTCCATTTTTATTACAATATTCTGCCATTACAATAGCATCAGCTCCTTGAGGAATTGCGGCTCCTGTACTTATCTCAATTGCCTTACCTTTTTCAACAACTTTATCTGTGATTGAACCCGCTTCAATGAAATCTATAACTTCTAAAGTCATTGGGTTTTCTTCGTTTACACCATAACTATCCTCACTTTTAATTGCAAAACCATCTTTTAATGCCCTATCAAATGGAGGAAAATCAATCTGACTATAAACATCATCAAATAAAACTCTATTATATGCATCTTCTGTCTTTATTTTATCAACCTTAGGAGTATAATATTGACTAAAAATTTCTTGAATAATATCTATAGCTTCATCAGATTCTTTAATTTTTAAAAATTCAGTCCCCATAATATATCACTGTTAAAATATGTAATGTTTAATATTAATTAAAATTTTTTATAAAAAAAAAATAGTTATTATAAATATAAAAAAAAGTTAATTTCTAAAAATCAAAATAAAAAAAAAGAATAATAGATACTATTTATCCCATAGCTTCAAGTTTTTCTGGAATATATGTATCAACTACATATTCAAGCCCATATTTTGAAAAAGATTGTTGTTCTGCTTTTTTACCTATTTTTAACATCTTTTTAATTTCATTTTGCCAAAAATCAGTTTTATATCTAGGATCTTTAGAAAGCTCTTTTAGCCTCATTACATCAACATCTTTTAAATTATCAGTTGGTAAATCATAATTAACAATATCACTAGCTGTTACTCCCATAAATTTTGCATCAGGCGTAGCTAAATCATGATTTACATGAGCCAATTTAGCACTGCCAGAAATAATAACCTGCGCAATATGAAACCCCCATGGATCTCCATCATTACAAATATAAACCGGCAAATTAAGCTCTTCATTTACACGTTTAATGAATCTTCTTGTAGCTCTAGCAGCTTGTCCTTTAAGTCCAACAATTAAAGTATTAAATCTATTATAAGCTTTTTCTTGAACCATTCTATGAAACATACCCATAGTTTCTACAGCTATTACCCTTTCAACATTATGATCTAAAAATTCTACTTGATCAATAGTAGGTGAAATTGTATATCCTGATTTACCTGCTTTTAAAGCATTAATTTCAACATCATCATCTTTTAAAGTAATATCTCCATAAACAGATGCTCCATCTTCTTCTGGCATTAATCCTAAATCTTCACGAGTAGTTCCAAGAGTAACCTCTAAATCTTCACCAACAATATTAGATTCCTGTTGTGTTTTAAATCCTATTCCCCAACTTTCAGAAACATAATACATCTCCCTTATAGTTGCAGTTTTTTCTCTTTGAACTAAATCCTTACAAAAATTAGCAACATATACCATTTGACCTAATTTTCTAATTTGTTTTACATTACCTAAAGATCTTTTACCATATCTATCTCCGAGAACATAATATCTTTTAGCATCATCATAGACAATATTAGAAGTACCTCTAGAAGGAACATTAATTACAGGAACTTTATTTTTTTCAACCTCTTCAACAATTTCTTCTCCTAAACCTTTTAACTTATTATAAGTATATTCCTTCCTAATCTCTTTATGAGATTTACCTTCATTTACTTCATTAACCATCTAATCACCATTATTTAAAGTATCATCATATGTGATATCTTCTTCATCATTATTTAAATTGTTATTTTTATTATTAATTGAATGCCCGAATTCATCTAATTCTTCCATAATAATAGCATCTTCTTCTTCAATTTCATCTTCTTCTCCTTCTATGTTTTCACCAAGTAATTCAGCTAGTGCTCTTCTAGTAACTTTAGCTAATACTTCATTATACTCAGGAATATTAGTTTCACCTAATTTAGCAGCTTCTTCAATAATAACAGGCAAATAATTTTCAAATACTTTAGAACGTATTGCTTTTTCTTTAGCGGCTTTTTTAGATCTTAAATACTTCTGAAGTTTACGAGCTAATGTCATTGTAGATTGTCTAACTTCATGTAAAATTTCAGGTTCAGGAGCAACACTTTGTTTTCCTGTTGATAAATATGGAACTTGAGTAGAAATAATATTAACAAATAAAGTCAATGGAGTATTTTCAAAGTCTTTAAGCCCATAACGTTTCCAATCAATACTTTTTAAAGCTTCAGTAATAGCACAACTGCCTTGATCAAAAGTTAATGGAACTCTATTAGCAAATCTCATAATTTCAGACTTTCTTTGTTCATTAACAACCCTTCCTGCTTCACCACCATAGGCCAAACCTGCTTCTATAATAAATGAAACTCCCCCTCTATAAGTAACAGGTTTTCTAGTTAAAGTAGCTACAAATTCAGGTTTAAGAATCTGTTTCATACCTTTTTCTATTTGTTCGGAACCAATAGGGATTAATCCATTTGAAGGTGGTGCCATGAACTTCATTTCTTGAAATGCATTCACTATAGCTTCAGCTTCTTTCCAAACCATATCTTTAGGACGTTTTTTCATATCAATTCCTGTTCTTTCCGCAATTTCATTTATTCTTTTCGCAGACATTCTTGAAAGTGAGCTTGTTAACATGCTTTTATAACTTCTTTTATCAGTATGTTTGGACATGAATAGAATATCATCAGCACTAACTCCTTTTGGATGCGGAAGAACTTCTTTTGGCAAAATTGGAACAATATCAGCTGCTCTTTTAAATATATATTTATGTCCACTTGGATCTTTAAAAGTAATTTTTGCATGAGGATTTCCAATCATTGTTCTTCTAATATATTCAAAAGCACCTTGTTCAGCCATAGAATAGGAAACTTCCTTAAATTGAAGTTCAATGCAAACACCAGTATTCTGAGGTTTAATATATTCTTTATCCATTAATAAACCTTTATTTTCTTTCACATCCATCTTAAACTTCATCTTAACTCCTTTAAGTTCATCATCTTCTTTATAACAAGAGATGACACGAGTAGGTTCACCTGTAGTCATTTGTGAAAGAAGAACACAACCACTACAACCTAATCCCTGTTGCCCTCTTGATTGGATGTTTCTAAATTTAGAACCAGCAAACATACTACAATACACTTGCATTACATAATTCTCTGGAATTCCCGGCCCATTATCCGAATGTCTTAGAATATAATGTTCTTTATTTACCCTCTCTAATTCAATATTTATCTCTGGTAAAATACCTGCTTCTTCTGCTGCATCAAAACTATTAGTAATTAATTCATGAAAAACAATTGTAAGAGATCTAATCTTACCAGTGAAACCTAACATCTGTTTATTTTTCCTAAAGAACTCTGATGGAGTTAATTGTTGAAAATTATCAAAGAGTTCCTGAGCTTGTTGAGACAAATTTTTCCTCCTCAAAAATTATTAATAAACTTTTTTTTAAAAACATAGCTATTTAAACAAAATCAAAGAGCATTTAAAAAGTAATAATTTTATAAAAATAACTAATTTAAAAAAAATAAATATAGCAAAAAAATACTACATCTGAATAACACTATCTATATATAACTATTAAAGTATATAATAGTTTTTAATTTTTTTTAAAAAAAAAATCTTAAAAAAAAAACTAAATAATTAAATGAATTTAAATAAATTATATTAAAAAAAAGATGTAACATTTAAATGTTACAAAAAATTAATCTGTGATTTCTGCTTTACAAGTTACAACTATTCCTTCTTCAGTATAATCTAATACACCACCAATATCTAAATCAGCTGCTTGAGAGAAAATAATTCCAGAATCAGCTAACTTTTGAAGATTAGCATAAAATTCATCATAGATTTTAGAATCTACACAATCACATTCACCTTTTACTTCTTCAGGTGTTCCCTTTTTGTAATCATTTTCAAAGAAAGCATTTGCAATATTATTGTCATATTCATTATCAGAATCATTGAAAAAAATCTTTAATCTAAGTTGAATATCTGCTCCATCATATTTACCTACATCACTATGTACTTCATACAATAAACCATGCATATTTTTCACCTCTACTAAATTAATAGAATTAATATTATATAAATTTTTGGGTTAATTATGATTTATCCATTTCAATACCATCTTTAAACTCAATTTTATCTTCATCAATACCAACCAAACTTTTAAACTGTTTAAGTTTAAGCTCTTGTTGTTTTTGCTCTAAAAAACTATAAACAGATTTATGCCTAGAACCATTAGCAATCATCATAATAGCCTCTTTAGCTATCTGTATATTCTCAATAGGTCCGATAAATGAAACAGTTTTACCATAAACAGCCATATCCACTTCAGCCATTTCCATAATTATTTCACGTGTTCTACCATTTTTACCAATAATTCTTCCTTTATACCTATATAAAGCATTTTTAGATTTCCCCACAAGCAAAGGTAATTGAATTATTTCGAAATATATATCATCATCAATTAACTTAAAAGCTACATCATGATTAAAACCACGTGCAATAGCTTTAACAATATCACTAGCTTTCCATACACCTAATGGGTCTTCCATATTTTTTGCTGGAGAAATATCAACAACACCCTCTTCACTATCAATATCTAAGATAGTTTGAGTAGCATTCTCAATATTCTGTTTAACTTCTCCATTAGAACCAATTAAAGCTCCTATCCTTTTTTGAGGTATTTTAATATAATCTGTTTCTGGCATGTTTTCTCCCCTCTAATAATTAAAATATAATTTAATATTATAATTAATAAATATTTGCTAAATTTTTAAAAAAAAAATAACAAATTTTAAAATAAAAAAAAAAAGAAAATTTAATAATAAATTATTTTAATATAAATTGAATGTTAAAAAAAAATAAGTTAGTTAAAATTAGGATTTATATATTCATATACTTCATTATACGATGTATCAACACCTAATTTTTTATATTCATTAATAATTGTCTGCACATCTCTTTCAAAAAGTTCTTTAGCTATTGGATTATCAATAACAACAGATTGCGATACATCTATAATAACAGGATCTTCATTATAATTTAGAATATTAAAATTAGATAAATCCCCATGTATTAGATTTCCTTCATTAACAAATATTTTTAATTGAACAAGAAGTTTATTAAAAAAATTAGTTGGATTTTTAGGTAATTGATTTTTAACAGGCTGTGCAGGATTTCCTTTTTCATCTCCTATAAAATCCATTAATAAAATATTATGAGAACTTATAATCGGTTTTGGAACATTTACTCCTACTTTATATAATCTTTTAAGATTTTTAAATTCTTTATTTACCCATGAATATATTATTTGACGTTTATTTTTACTTTTTAAATTAAATCTATGATCACTATCAATATAATAACTCATTTTTTTAAAATCAGAAGTGGTTATCCTATAAATTTTAGCAGCTATTAACTTTTCTTTTTTTGCAATACCTTTCAATACATTAGCTTCTTTTCCTGTACTAATAGCTCCATTCAAAATATTTATATATCCTTTATTTGAAAGTTTATAAAGGGTTTCTAAAGTAATTTTATCAAAAATTTCACTGCCTACTTTTCTATCAGAGGAATCTTTTATTTTTTTACGTGAAATTATTTCCTGAATCTTTTTATCAGCTTTTGTTACTTTAGAATCCATATAAATCAAAAAAAACATATTTACATTTTTAAATAACCTTTTCTTTCAAGCCAGTTGGATTCAGTTTTTGTATATCTCCAAATAACATCTGCTTTTTCATTAGATTGGAAATCCCATGGTTTTACAAGAATTACATCTCCTTCACGTATCCAAATACGTTTTTTCATTTTTCCAGGAATTCTTGTCATTCTCATATTTCCATCTGCACACCTAACTTTTAATTTTCCATGTCCCATAATTTGTTCTACTACACCTGGAATTTCTCCTTTTTTAGGTGTTCTAACTCTATGATATTCTTGTTGATTATTATTTGGTTTTGACAAATACTCTCCTCCTCATTATATAAAAATAAACTACTATTACTTATTTAAATTTTCTTTATATATTAATGTATGTCAAATAATTTTAAACTATGATAAAAATTTAAATAATAAAAATAGTTTATTAAATAGTATATGGTGATAAAATGATAAATGATAAAAAAGAATTTAATGTAGTGGGTATGCACTGTCCTTCATGTGTAGCTGCTGTAGAGCTTTCACTTAAAGATGTTGACGGTATAAACGATGCTAAAGCTGATTTAGAAACTGGAATAGTGAAAATTATTTTTGATTCGAATAAAGTATCTAATACAGAGATAGCTGAAGCAGTAGAAGAAGCTGGTTTTAAAATAGCATAATATTCTACAATTAATTTTTTTTTACTAACAAAAAACTAACTTTAAGAAAATATCAAATTTTATATAACTTAAATTATAGAAACCATCCATATAAAAAAAATAATTCAGGTTATATAAATGAAATCTGTAGCTATTAATGGATATGGTACAATAGGAAAAAGAGTAGCTGATGCAGTAAATGCTCAAGATGATATGAAACTTATTGGAATTAGTAAGACAAGACCAAACTTTGAAGCTAAAACTGCCGTTGAGAAAAAAGGTTATGATTTATATATTGGCATTCCCGAAAGAGAACATTTATTTAAAGAAGCTGAAATTGAAATATCAGGAAATGTAGAAGATATGGTCCAAAAAGCAGATATTGTTGTAGACTGTACTCCTGGTAATATAGGACCGCAAAATCTTGAAATGTATAAGGAATATGGTGTTAAAGCTATTTATCAAGGAGGAGAAGATCATAATCTAACAGGATTATCTTTTAATTCATTTTCAAATTATGATAGCTCTTATGGTGCTGATTACTCAAGAGTTGTTTCATGCAATACCACTGGACTTACACGTACATTATCTACACTAGACCCATTAGTTGATATTGTAAAAGTAAGAGCTGTAATGGTTAGAAGAGGTTCTGATCCTGCTGAAATAAAAAAAGGACCTATAAATGCTATTGTACCAAATCCACCTAAAGTTCCATCACATCATGGACCTGATGTTAAAACTGTCTTAAACGGAATTGATGTAACTACAATGGCTTTACTGGTGCCTACTACTTTAATGCATCAGCATAATTTAATGATAGAAATTAATAACGATATAACAACCGATGAAGTAATTGATATTTTAGAAAAACGTTCAAGAGTGTTAGTAGTAGATGCCTCCAATGGTCTTGGTTCAACAGCTGAATTAATGGAATATGCTAAAGAACTTGGA
The DNA here is from genome assembly GCA_947628455.1 of uncultured Methanobrevibacter sp. Taxonomy (GTDB): domain Archaea; phylum Methanobacteriota; class Methanobacteria; order Methanobacteriales; family Methanobacteriaceae; genus Methanocatella. Next base: position 7,777 of record CANQZY010000012.1, on the reverse strand, counting down.
AGAAATAGAAATGATTTATATGAAATTCCAGTTTGGAGAGAATCTATTAATATTGTTGGGAATGAACTTTATTATATGCAAGCCGTTCATCAAGAATCTGATGTAATTCCTGAAAATATTGATGCAATTCGTGCAATGCTTAAAATGGAAAAAAATAATGAAAAATCTATAGATAAAACAAATAAAGCTATGGGAATTTTATAATGAAAAAGCAAGTTATTTTTGGTCCTGCTGGAAAGCCATTAAAATATAAAGGAGAAGGCTATAAATCACCTGAATTTATTCATAATGAAGGTTTAGATTCATTTGAATATCAATGTTCATATGGTGTTAGAATTAAAGAAAAATCTGCTTCAATTCTTAAAAAAGAAGCTGATAAAAATAATATTTTAATATCTATGCATGGACCATATTATATTAACTTATGCTCTAAAGATAAGGAAAAAATTGACAAAAGTATTGAACATCTGATAAAATCTGCTAAAGCCGGAGAATGGATGGGTGCATATCGTATTGTTTTTCATCCTGGTTTTTATACAAATAGAAAACCTAAAAAAGCTATGGAAATATCAAAAAATACTATCAATACGCTTCTTGAAAGATGTGAAGAAGAAGGTATTGAAAATTTCATATTTTCCCCAGAAACTACTGGAAAACGTACACAACAAGGAAATATTTCTGAAATTGTTGAATTATGTTCGTCATTTGAACATTTTGAACCAACGATAGATTTTGCTCATATACATGCTAGAGGAAGAGGATTATTAAATTCAAAAGAAGATTATAATTGTATATTCTCCACTATAGAAGACAATTTAAATATTAATCGACTTCATTGTCATTTTACTACAATAGAATATGGTGACGGAGGAGAAATAAAACATCATACATTAGATGAAACTGATAAATATGGGCCAAATATTAAAGATCTGCTCGAAAATCTTATTGATAATGGTTGGAAAGCTAATATAATATGTGAAACTCCTCAAAGAGATGAAGATGCATTAATAATGAAAAAAATTTATGAATCTCTAATTTAAAATATTTTAAATAATTTATTAATATTTTTTTTCTTATTTTAATTTTAATAGGTGTTTTCATGAAAAACAATAATAAAAAAATAGAAATTAAAAATAATTCTACTATAAAATCTTCTAAATCTATTGAAAAAAATCCAATTTGTGAATCACTTACTTTAAAACCTGTTGGTTATCCTTTTAATTTTAATTTAATGGAAATGGATTTAGAAATAACTAATGAAGAGTTATTTGAAGAATATTCTCGCGAACAATGGTTAGGTTTATTAGTTAAAAAAAATTCTTTTCTTTTTGATCAGAAAATTGTTCCTGATTATGGATTTAAAATTATGAATGCGAAACCTAATAATTCTATTATTAATGAAAATACTAAAATTAAATTTATTGAAAATAAAGATATTAATAATTCAGATTTATCTCAAATAAAAACAAATTTGACATTTTCTGATGTAATAGGTCAACAAAATGCAAAAAATAAAATGAAAATTTTAATAAAATTTATTGAAAATCCCGAGAAATTTGGAATATGGGCCCCTAAAAATATTTTATTTTATGGATTACCTGGGACAGGAAAAACAATGCTTGTAAAAGCATTAGCTAATGAATTGAATATCCCATTATATCTTATTAAATCAACTTCTTTAATAGGTGATCATGTAGGGGACGGAGCATCAAAAATTCATGATTTATTTGAAAAAGCTTCTAAAAATAATTTAGCCATAATATTTATTGATGAGATAGATGCAATTGCATTACATAGAAGTTTTCAATCTTTAAGAGGAGATGTAAGTGAAATTGTAAATTCTTTAATTACAGAAATGGATGGTATTTCAGATAATAATAATCTGATTATTATTGGAGCTACTAATAATCCAACATTTCTTGATTCTGCTATAAGAAGTCGATTTGAAGAAGAAATAGAATTTACACTTCCAAATGATAAAGAAAGAACAGATATTATAATTAAAAATATTAATACTTTCCCTTATAAAACCGATTTTAATATAAATCAATTAGTTAATTTAACTAAAAATATGTCTGGAAGAGATATAAAAGAAAAAATATTGAAAACTTCTCTTCACCATGCAATATCTAAAGATAAAGATATTGTGGATATGGATGATATTCATTATGCATTAAAGGTTAGTAAATTAAATAAAAATGAAGTTAAAGGAATGTTTGAATAATAAAAATTCTAATAAAACTATTCTCTACTAAAAATATATTCTACTGCTTCTAAAATTTTTTCTTCATTATCATGAGCAGCTTGTTTTAATTTTTTAGTTATATCAAAAAAAATTTTATTAACAATAGATTTTGTTAGATTATCTAAAATTTTCACACTACAATCTACATTAGATAATTTAACTGCAGCTTTCTGAGTTTCACGTTCGCGTATATCTTCCATGGACTTTCTTAAATTAGCTAATATATTATCTATTTTCATTATTTTAAAAGATTCTTTAAGTAAATCAAATTCATGATTTATAATATTTTCAGCTTCCAAAGATTCATTTTCCCTTAATGTTCTATTAAATTCTGCAATTTCCCTCAAATCATCAATATTAAATAAATTAACACCTAAATCTTTAACATTATTGCTAATATCTCTAGGATTAGCAATATCAATCATGAAAAGATTTTCATAATTAACATCAACTTCTAAAAGTCTTTTTTTAGTCAATATTGGATGAGGCGCTCCAGTTGCACTAATAACAACATCAGCCGTTTTTAAATATTTATTTAAATCATCAAAAAATATTGCTTCACCATTCAAATCTTTAGCTAATTTAACAGCACCATAATAAGTTCTATTAGCTACAAAAATAGCATCTAAATTCTTTTCAGCTAATGATTTAGCAACCAAACTTCCCATTTTTCCAGCGCCAATAACAAGAACCACTTTATTCTCTAAACTTCCAAAATGTTTTTCAGCTAAATCAACTGCCGCTGAACCTATGGAAACAGAACCTTTATTAATATTCGTTTTATTACGTACAACTTGTCCAACATGAATAGCTTTAGTAAATATATTATCTAATACTTTTCCACAATGATATTGCTTTTCAGCTAACTTTTTAGAATCTTTAACTTGGCCTAAAATTTGATCTTCACCAACAATCATAGATTCTAAACCCGAAGTTATTCTAAATAAATGTTTAACAGCACTATCACCATAATCAATTATAATATTATTGTTAGAATTTAATTCTAGAATATCTTCTAATATACAATTATCATTATGAATATAATATTCATTACGATTACAAGTTGATATTTCAATATATTCATCGATTAAATATTTCTTTTTTAAAGTTTCAAAAAGGATAGTCATTTCTTTAGAAACTTTTTCCATAGTTTCTATATCTGCTATTGTATGATCAACTCTTAGATTTAGAATCAAAAAAATTACCCTCATTAATTTTTTTATCAATATATTGTTTAGCTTCTTGAACTTTATTATTAATAATTAAATTTTCAATAATTTTATCATTAAAAATATCATAAAGAAATTTTTTACGATTTTTTTGTCCGAATACTTTTATTTTAAGTTGATTTCTAGTATAATCTTGAAGTTCAAGTTTAATAATATCTTCCTTTGTAATAATACTTTGAATTTTTTTTCTTAAATATTTGGATATTAATGGACTTTTTCCATTTGTAAAAATCGAAATTTCAATATCATCATATATATTAAAACTATTGGGAATAATTAAATTTCCTTTTTGTGGAAAATCAGCTCTATTTACAAGTTTATCTTTAGCTAACAGAGATACTTTATCACACAATTTTTTATTATTACTAGCTATTACAACTAAATCCGACCAAGAAATTAATTCTTCAATATTTTCAAAAGATTTTAAAATAGCTCCTTTTTTTGCTATTTCTGGATCTAAATAGTCTCCAACAAGAATAACATTAGCACCATGATCTAAAAATTTATGGGCTCTTCTAGTAGCAACTTCACCAGTTCCTAAAATAAAAATATTATAATTTTTAGTTTGTAAATAAACTGCTGTCCAATCCATCTTATCAATATTATAAAGTTTTAGTTTTTAATAATTTAACAGCAGTTCTTAAATCATTATTACAATCATCTAAAACTTTTAATGCTTCAGTTTTAGTAATATCAAAAACTTTAGTTAATACAACAGCATTATCATCAATTGAGTTTCCTTCTTTTCCAACTAATTCTTCAGATAATTGTTTTTTTAAATCTAAATACTCATCATGAGTCATATTAATATTTTTTAAAGTCATATCCCTTAATGGACAAGGTTTAGATGGTTTACAACACCATACTAAAGATCCAAAACAAGTTCCAGCACCTTCACCTAATCTAGTTTCTTTTGCAAATTTATTTTTAATTTCAATATATTCTTCAGGAGTTAAACCTACCTCATCTAATTTTTCCATAATAGGACATGGTTTAACTGGAGGACAACAGAAGGCCAATCCTCTTTTATCTCCACCTCTACAAACATGTGATGGTGCATTTTCCCAAGTCATAACAATCCTCCAAAATAAATCAATATTAAATAATTTATTAAAATTAACTATCTAAATTAATTATTTATTAAACATTCCTTCTTTTTCATCTTGAGTAAGTTCTTTTACTATTTTTTCAGGAGTCCCTATATTAAGAATTTTTCCTCCTCTCATAATAGCGGCTCTATCACAAACATCTAAAACAAACTCCATATCATGAGAAATAATAATAAATGTTTGTTCTAATTCTTTTCTAGCTTTTATAATAGAATCCGTGACTATAACTCTTGTAACAGGATCCATTGTTCCTGTTGGTTCATCTAAAATAATAATTTTCGGTTCTTTAATAAGAACTTGTGCTAAAGCTACTCTATGTTTTTCTCCAACACTTAATTCATCAGGATATTTATGTAATAAATTAGCAGCAGTTTTTTCCGTAAATCCCACTGCTGTTAGAACATGGATAGCTTTTATTTTTGCAAATTCTGCGGGCAAATCAAGACTAATTGCATCAGTTAAATTTCCAATAATTGTCCTATGAGGATAAAGAGAATATTCTTGATGTAATAATCCCATATATGGCATTATACGGCCTCTATTAAGTGGACCTACTTTTGTCATATCTATCCATTCATCTCCAAGTTTTGCAGCTATTGCACCACTACTTGGTTCAGTTAAACCTATAAGCATTCTTGTTAAAGTTGTTTTACCTGCTCCACTTAAACCAACTATTCCAAAGATTTCATCTTTATAAATCTCTAAATCTACACCATCAACAGCTTTTACAACTCCTCTTTCAATTGAAAAATAATGTTTCTTAAGATCTTCAATTTTAATCTCGACTTCACCAATGGCAGGGACTTCTGATTTTTCAGCTGATGGAACTGTTTCAAGGAAATTATTCACTATCTCTTCTGGCTCGCCTTCCTCTTTAATTTCCCCATCTTCTAACCAAATTACACGATCAGCTAATTTATTTATTACCTCTGGCCAGTGTGAAGTGATTAACATGGTGATTCCTTTATTTTTTACTCCATCAGTTAAAGTAATATCCAATTTAGCTGAAGTCTTTGGATCTAAAGTTCCGGTTGGTTCATCTGCTAAAAAAAGCATTGGATTTTTAGCAAGTTGTCTAGCAAGTACAACTCTTTGTTTTTCTCCTCCACTTAAATCCCTAGCAATATGTGTGATCCTATGATTCATTTGAACCATTTCAAGAATTTTTAATGCATTATATAGATTTTCTTCATAATCTACTTCATCATCCATTGCTCTCATTACATTTTCAATAACCGTTTCTTCATCATAAAGAGCAAAATTACGTTGAAGCATAATAGATATTCTTCTTTTAATAGCTGCGAATAGTTTTCTATCACAGTCAAAGAAATTTACTTCTTTTGATTCATACTTCCCACCACAACTACATTCATTTCCAACATGTGATGGTGAATCAACTGCTAAACAATCAGGACATAATGCAATGTTAAGAATAATTTGACCTTCATCAGGTGCATACTCCAATGTTCCTCTAAGCATATTAATTAAAACTGATTTTCCACTTCCACTACGGCCTAAAATACCTAAAGTTTCTCCTTCATTAATTGTTAGGTTAATATTTTTTAAAACATCAACACCTCCAAATGTTTTTTTAACATTTTTTAGTGTAATAAATTCCATGAAATCACCTTTGATCAATATTATTGATTAATTATTAAATATATTAAAATTTATTTATAATACTTTCTAATAATAATTACTATAAAACAATAGCATATTTAATAATATAATAAAATAAAATCTAAAATTAAATTAACTTAGAAATTAGTTATATCAAAATCTAAATTTTTAGAAATAAGCGCTCTAGCAATAGAAAAACCTGAAACTCCTGTTTCTAACATTTTTAAAATTTTTAATTCACTATTAATAGAATTATTTCCAATTACTGGAATATCTACACTATCACAAATTTTAGATAAAAGTTCATAATCTGCATCAGATACTCCTTTTTTCATTGCATCAATATGTAAATAATCAGCACCAGCTTCATCAATTATATTTGCAATTTCTAAATCATCAACTCCTTTAACATTAGCTCTAATTTTTACAAAGACCTTAGATTCAGCATTATCACAAACAATGGAAATAAATTCTTTTAAATCTTTTCTTAAAAGCATGTTTTGACCACAATTAATATCTAAAAATTCAGGTTGTCTACAATGACAATTAATTTCAACAATATCAACATTATTAATTTTACTAACATCAATAATAGGTTGAGGTGTTGTTGATCTTAAATTAACAGAAACAGAAACATTATTATATTTTTTAATCTTATTAGCTTCATTTTTTATATGTGAAAAAATAAAATGTTCAGGAAAACAAAATTCTTTTCTTCCTCTTTCAATAATTTTTTTAGAAGCTTTAATAGTTGGCAAATCCAAATTATATCCACCTAAAGTAGCAACATCAAAACCAAAATGAATTACACTATTTAAAAAATCCGCATCCGTAATTCCGGCCATTGGAGCAACTACTTTAATTTAAATCACCACTATAAGGTAGTAATAACTTGAGTCCATAATTTATTATTTTTATCTCGAATTTTTTTAAGCCCTAAATCAGCCATATAAGCCGAATCTTCCGCATTATTTGATCTTCCAATACCTGCTTTTAAGCCTATACCAATTTCATCATTAATTTCTATCAAAATATCTTCAATATCTTCTTCACTTAAACCATTACATGGAGACATAAAATTATCCCCACCAATAAAAAATAATAAAGCCCCTTTCTTAACAAGTTTTGTCATTAAATAATGTTGAGTTTTATTAACCATAAAACTTGTATCAAAAGCAGATTCAATATCTGTTAAAGTATCTGTTATGCTATTAATATCAATATGGGCTATTTGAACAAAACTATCTTCACTATCTACTAAACTATCAATAGCTAAAATTTCTTTTCTATCAGAAGATTGTGCTCCTCCTTCTTTTTGAAGAACAATTGTAGACAATTTTTGAGCTTCATGAGGGGTTTTAGCTGCTCCGATGCCCATACTTATAGTAATAGGATATCTGTTTCTAATTGATCTTTGAATTCTTAAGTGATCTTCACGATTAAGACCATTAGTTATAGCTAATAAATTATCGAACCTTGTATAAAAAACTAATCCTTTTTTAGCTGCTATCTGTCTTTGTAAATCTGCATATAATTCTGCTTGTAAAATTTGAAGATCAGACTCAGTCTTAGGC
>CANQZY010000011.1 GCA_947628455.1 uncultured Methanobrevibacter sp. | reverse complement strand
ATGCCGAGATAGTCTAGTCTGGTAAGGCGCAGGACTTGAAATCCTGTGGAGATGTTCTCCGCCTGGGTTCAAATCCCAGTCTCGGCGTATAATTTTTCTTTTAATTGTTTGAAATTATAAACTATATTTTTTTTATTTAGTTTTTTTATTTTTGGTCTTTTGATTATTATTATAGGTATGTTTTTTTCATTTGCTGCTTTTATTTTAGCTTTTATTCCTCCAATTTCTCCACTTTCTTTGGTTATAATTAATCCATTATCTATTTTTTCGATTAATTCTATGTTTTCTTGTACAGTCGAAGTTCCTTTCATAGGAATTATATGATGGGGATCTATTTTTAATTTTTCACATTTTTCTAATGAACTTTTTATTTTGAGTATTCTAGGATAGAATTTTTCAGATGGAACATATTTTAGAATATCTTCCATTGTATTGGCTCCTGCAAAATGCAATACATTTAATTGATTAAATTTTTTTTCAATTAATCTCCCTGCATCTTCAAATGAGTTAACAAGATAAACATTGGAATTATTAATTTTATTTAAGTTTAGTGGAGGTCTTTCGAATCTTATATAAGGAATTTTACATATTTGGCTAACTTCAATAGCTGTTTTTGTAATATGTGTTGCAAATGGATGTGTTGCATCAATAATAATATTAAAATTAGAATTTTTCAGAATGTTAATTATTTCATTTTTTAAAAGAGGTTTTGCAGTAGTTTTATCACTTCCTGCTTCTTTAGCTAATTTTGAACCATATTCAGTTGTAGTGGTGGTTAAAATAAAGCTGTTATAGTTTTTTTTAATATATTTAATAATTCCAGTTGATTCTTTTGTTCCGCCTAAAAGAAAGATCTTTAATATCTTCATATTTTCTTTTTTTTTTATTCCTCTAAAATAATTTTATTAACTATATTGTGAGATATTAATATGGTGCATGCTATTAAAAAGATTAAAATCCAATCTTTTAATTGTATAGGTGCTGTTCCGAATATTGCTTGTAGATAGGGCACATAAATTACTAAAAGTTGTAATATAAATGAAATTAGAATAGCTGAGTATAGGAATATGCTTTTTTTATCAGAATTAGATTTAGAATTATAAGCATTAAATAATTGATATACTACAAATAGTGTGAATGCTACAGTCATGGATTCTGTTTCTGTTGATCCGCTATTTAATTTGTAGGTGAATAAATATAGTGTGCCTATAGCCATTATAATTCCTGCTATAGCTATTTTAATTAATATTTTTTTATTTAAGATATCTCCTGTTTCTGGTTTTCTGCGCATAATGTTTTTTTCTTCTTTTTCCATTCCTAATGTTTGTGCTGGTGGTCCGTCCATAATGATATTGATCCATAATAGTTGTACAGGATTGAATGGTAGGGGTAGTGCTGTAAATGATGATCCTAGTATGGTTAGAAGAGCTCCTATATTTGTAGAAAGTTGGAATTTAACGAATCTTTTTATGTTGTCATAAATTTTTCTTCCTTCTTTGATTGCTTTTATGATTGTTGTGAAGTTATCATCTTGGATAATCATGTCTGATGCTTCTTTTGCAACGTCAGTTCCTGAACCCATAGCTACTCCGATTGATGCTTTTTTGAGTGCGGGCGCGTCGTTTACACCATCGCCTGTCATTGAGACTATATTTTTTTTGTTTTGTAAAGTTTCGATTATTCTCATTTTTTGTTTGGGATATACTCTTGCATATACTTGTATTTTATCAACTATTTTTAGATAGTCTTCTTGTGAAAGTTTTTCTAATTGTTCTCCGTTTATTACTGTGCCTTCTGTGAGAATTCCTATTTCTCGTGCAATTGCTGCTGCTGTATCTTGGTGGTCTCCAGTTATCATTTTTACATTGATTCCTGCTTGTTTACATTTTTTGATAGCTAGTTTAACTCCTTCTCTTGGCGGATCTCTCATTCCTACTATTCCTGTAAATATTAGTTCGGATTCTATTTCTTTGGTTGTTAGATTTTGGTTGTAGTTGCATTTTTTATATGCAAGTCCTATTGTTCGAAGTGCACATTTGGTCATTTTTGAGATTTCGTTAAGAATATTTTTTTTCATTTGATGATCAAGAATTTTTATATTTCCATTTATATCTATGTATTTACAGTGTTCTAAAATAATTTCTGGCGCACCTTTAGTTAATACTATGTTTTTTTGATCATATTCATGTATAGTGGTCATTCTTTTTCTCATGCTGTCTAAAGGAATTTCTTTTACTCTAGGATATTTTTCTTCTAAATTTTTTTTAACAAATCCTTTATTATAAGCATAATTTAGCATAGCTTTATCTGTTGGATTTCCTGTTATTTTTTTATTTTTATAATTACTGTTATTGCATAAACAGCAATTTAAATTAGAAAAATTTTCATTATAGATTTTAGATTCTTCAATCTTCATTTTATTTTCTGTTAATGTCCCTGTTTTATCACTACAAATAATTGTACATGAACCTAATGTTTCTACAGCAAATAATTTTCTTACAACTGCATTTAATTTACTCATTTTTTGCATTCCAATTGCAAGTGTAAGAGTTAAAACTGCCGGCAGACCTTCAGGAACAGCGGCTACTGCAAGAGAGACTGCAGTCATAAATGTTTTGATTATGGGAAATCCTTTTATTGTTTCGATTATAAATATGAATATGCAAACAAAAATAGCTATTAAAGTAAGAGTTTTTCCTAGTTTGTTGACTTTTTTTTGTAGAAATGTTTCTTTTTCTTCTTCTTGGATCATTAAAGCAATTTTACCGATAGATGTGTTCATTCCAATAGAGAAAACAACACCAATTCCATTACCTTTGATAACTGTGGATTCCATATATGCAATATGAGGTTCGAATACTCTATTATTTGTGTCTAATGGAATTTGGTTATTGTAATTAGCATTTTTGGTTATAGGTTTAGATTCACCAGTAAGAGATGATTCATCTATTTTAAGTTCATTAGTTTCGATTAAAATTAAATCTGCGGGAATTTTAGATCCTTCTTCAAGAATCACAATATCCCCTATTGTTAATTCTTTAGCGTTAATAACTTGAATATCTCCGTTTCTTTTAACAATTGTGTTAGTTGAAATTAAATTTTTTAGTTTTTCCATGGCTTTTTCAGCTCTATATTCCTGTATAAAGCCGATTACAGCGTTTAAGAATACAACTATTAAAATCACATAACTATCAATAATATCTCCCACAAAATATGCTGTAATTGCAGCTACAATTAAAAGCCCTATTAAAAAATCTTTAAATTGCATTAAAAATAATATAAGGGGATGTTTTTTCTTTTTTTCTTTTAATTCATTATAACCATATTTTTTCAATCTACGGTTCACTTCTTCTTGATTAAGCCCCTCTAAAGAGGTTTGATATTTTTCTAAAATTTTTTTAATCAAGATATTTCCCTCACTTATAAAAATAAATTATAGCGAAATATAAAAACTAGCTTTTTTATAATTTTTAAGTTTCATATTAGACTTTCCAATATTTAAATCTTCATTATATAAAGGTTTTATAATTAAAGTACAATTAACTCTTTCTTTTAAATCAATTAAATAAGGTTGAATCTCACTAGGAGGTCTTATGGAATAAATAACATCCATATTTTTATATAAATTAAGATTGGGATTGGTTATATCATCATAAATAACACTATTATCATAAGGAGCTATATCTATTTTAATAATTTCAACATCATCAAATGAATTAAGGTAATTATATGTTTTATCAAATTTCCCAATTCCAATTTCGGCTATGTTAATAGTTTTTTTTTGTTTTAAATTTAAAATAAATTCTCCTAAATCTTCCCACATAATTGTACTCCATATTATTTATATACTAAATAGAATATAAAAATTTAATTAATCAAAAAAGATAAGGTATTTGTTTTTTTATGTTAATTAGAAAATTTGTTCCATCAGATATAATAAGAGTTCAAGAAATAGAAAACATGTCATTTGATCAATCGTATGGAATTAGAATGTTTGAAAAATTATATGAAATTGGAGCAGGTTTTTTGGTTGCTGAAGTTGATAAATTGATAAGAGGCTATATTATATTTTGGATAAAATATGAAGGTGAAGGCCATATTATTTCGATAGCTGTAGAAAAAGAATATAGAAATTTAAAAATAGGTTCAAATTTATTATATCAAGCTATAATTATTTTAAGCGGACATAACATAGATAAAATAACATTAGAAGTAGAAGAACATAATGATGCAGCTATTGAACTTTATAAAAATTTTGGTTTTAAAGTGGATAGATTAGTTCCGCATTATTATGGAAATAATAAAGGAGCTATTTTAATGTATTTGGAAATTTGATTTTTATTTTAGGTATTTCATATAACTTGTATTTTCATATAATTGTGTTAGATTTTGAGATATTCCTGGAATAGTGATGATTCCAGTTACAATTAATAATGTTGAAATTAGATTTATTGCTGAAATTACAATTTGTATATATCCATGAATTTTTGCGTAAGGGTCTTTTCTTGTTACAATATAGATTCCAATTAATAAACCAGGTATTCCATCAAAAAAAATTGAGAAAAAATAACCTAAAATGATTAATCCTTTACTTGTAGGTTTATAATCTGATTTAATTTTTGTATTAGTATTGGTTGAATTGTTTGTATATTTAATAATAATTGGTTTTTGGTCTTGATTTTGGTTGAAAATTAAGGAAGTTCCACATTTAACACAAAAAACAGCTTCTTTAGGATTTTCAAATCCGCATAAAGGACAGTTATTAGCTTCAGGGTCTATTTCTGGAAATTCATAACCACATTTTATACAAAATCCGTATTGATCGTCATTGGTGTTTCCACATTTGGGACATCTTCTTATTACCATTGCATCACTATCATATTTTTTTTTATAATATAAATATAATTTCATATTTAGTATTCTATGTTATATTTATATTTCTTCTCACAATAATTATTTATAATTAGATTAATAAATTTATTTGTTATAGTTATCCTATCATAGTGATTATAATGGCTGATGTATCATCAAAAGAATTATATGAATTTAAAAAAACTTTAAAAGAATTATCAAATAAACGAGGAAAAGGCACGGAATTAGTTTCAGTTTATATACCTCCTGATAAGCAGCTTAGTGATGTTGGAAAACATATGCGTGATGAATTAGGGCAAAGTGCTAATATTAAGAGTAAATCTACAAGAAAAAATGTTCAATCAGCTATTGAGGTTATTCTTCAAAGAATTAGATTATTTAAAAAGCCTCCTGCTAATGGTGTTGTTCTTTTTGTTGGTATGATTCCTAAAGGGGGTCCAGGAACAGAAAAAATGGAAACTTATGTTTTTGAACCTCCAGAACCTATTACAACTTATTGGTATCAGTGTAATAATGAATTTTTCTTAGAGCCTTTAGAATATATGATTGAAGAGAGGGAAACTTATGGATTGGCTGTGATTGATAGAAAAGAAGCCACTATAGCAACTTTAAAAGGTAAAAAAGTTAATATTATCACTCATTTAACTAGCGGAGTCCCCGGAAAACATAAAGCAGGAGGACAATCACAAAGAAGATTTGATCGTGTAATTGATTTAGCTGCTCATGAATTCAAAAAAAGAATAGGCGAACATATGAATGAAGAATTTCTTACTTTAGATGAGCTTAGTGGTGTGATTATTGGAGGTCCAGGATTCACTAAAGAAGAATTTGTTAAAGGAGATTATCTTAATTATGAAATTAAAGATAAAATAATAGCAACAGTTGACACTTCATACACTGGTGAATTTGGTATTAGAGAAGTTATTGATAAATCTGCAGATATCTTAAATGATCTAGATGTAATGCATGAAAAAAATATAGTTCAAAAATTTCTTAAAGAGTTAATTAAAGAAAAAGGATTAGCCTCTTATGGTGAACAAGAAGTGAAAAATAATTTAATTATTGGAGCTGTTGATACTCTACTTCTTTCAGAAGATTTATTAGCTACTCATAAAGTTTTAAAATGCCCTAATTGTGGAAACACAACCGAGATCAGTGTTAGAAATAATGAAGAATTTGAAAAATTAGAACATAAATGTGATAATTGTAATGATAATCTAAAAGAAGAAAATTCAAAAACACTTATTGAATATTTTGTTGAAAAAGCTGAGGAGATGGATACAGATATTGAATTTATTTCTTCTGAAACTGAAGAAGGAATTCAACTTTTAAAAGCTTTTGGTGGAATTGCAGCTATTTTAAGATATCATGTTGGATAACTTCTACCATATAAAGTTGAGATTTCGATTTATTGATTTTTCTAATATTTTTTTTTTAATTTTTATTTATATTAGTTTTTTTTTTAACTTTTATAATAGAATTTAATTGGCATGCTATTTTTTTTATAAAAAAAAATGATTAATTTGAATTATTTTTAATATTTTAAATAAAAGTACTTTATTGTATTTAAAAGTACATTATTGTACACGCAACTATTTTAACAAATATTTTCATAATAAATATACATATAAAAACATATTTTTTTTTATATCAACGAAAACTTTTTAAAACAAATTTAATTTGTTTATATGGAGGAAAATATAATATGTCATATGTTGATGATGTAATTGAATTAGTTGTAAAACAAAATCCTGCAGAAGATGAATTTCATCAAGCTGTAAAAGAAGTTTTAGAATCTTTAAGAGTTGTAATTGAAGAAAATGAAGAAGAATTTAGAAGAAACGCTCTTCTTGAAAGATTAGTTAATCCAGAAAGACAATTAAAATTTCGTGTTCCATGGGTAGATGATAATGGTCAAGTACATGTAAATACAGGTTATCGTGTACAGTTTAATAGTGCAATCGGACCATATAAAGGAGGATTACGTTTCCACCCATCAGTAAACATCGGAATTATTAAATTCTTAGGATTTGAACAAATTTTTAAAAACTCTTTAACAGGCCTATCTATTGGCGGAGGAAAAGGCGGAGCAGATTTTGATCCTAAAGGAAAATCTGATAGAGAAATTATGGCATTCTGTCAAAGTTTCATGACAGAACTAAATAAATACATCGGTGCAGACACAGATGTTCCAGCAGGAGATATTGGTGTAGGCGGCAGAGAAATTGGTTACTTATACGGCCAATATAAAAGAATCAAAGGATTATCTGAAGGTGTATTAACCGGAAAAGCCTTATCTTATGGAGGATCCCTCGCAAGAGTTGAAGCTACTGGATATGGATTACTCTATTTTGTTGATGAAATGCTAAGAAGTAATGAAATTGACATCAAGGATAAAACAATAGCTGTTTCAGGTGCAGGTAATGTGGCTATTTATGCAATCGAAAAAGCCCAACAATTAGGTGGAAAACCTGTAACTTGCTCTGATTCCACAGGATGGATATATGATCCAGAAGGGATTGATTTAGATTTACTTAAAGAAATTAAAGAAGTAAGACGTGAAAGATTATCTGAATATGGAAAACAAAGAGATAGTGCAGAGTATCATGAAGGAAGTGGTGTATGGAGCGTTAAATGTGATATTGCTCTTCCATGCGCAACTCAAAATGAATTAGGCATTGATGATGCGAAAACTTTAGTTAAAAATGGTGTTATTGCAGTAGCTGAAGGAGCAAACATGCCCACAACTATTGAAGCTACAGAATACTTTATAAATAATGGCATTTTATTCGGACCAGGAAAAGCTTCTAATGCGGGAGGAGTAGCTACATCTGCCTTAGAAATGTCTCAAAATTCACAAAGATTCCAATGGAGTTTTGAAGAAGTAGATTTAAGACTCAAAACAATAATGGAAAACATCTTCCATGAAGTTGATAATGCTGCAAGTGCATATGGCTTTGATAAGAACTATGTTATTGGAGCAAATATCGCTGGATTTGAAAAAGTTGTAGATGCAATGAATGCCCAAGGAATTGTATAAAATTCCTAATTTTTTCTTTTTTTATTATATTAACAAATAATTTAAAAAAAAGTTTTCATAATCTTATAAAAAATTTTATAAGACCTCTTTCTTTTTTTTATCCAAGTCTACTGACTTGTATTAATGAGTCTACAGTAACTCCTTCGATTTCAGAAAGTCCTGCTTTGTCAATAAGTACTATGGCTGCTAAAGGTTCACCACCATGATCTTTAACTGCGTTAATTACTTCTTTGATTGTTTTTCCACTTGTAGTGACATCGTCAACTATAACTACTCTTTTACCTTCGACTGAGCCAAAATTAGTGCTTATTGTTCCTTCATTATTTCCTATGTCCTCTGGTTTTCTGTGTTTATTAGGATGGTAAACTGCTAGTGAAGTTTCTAATCCAGTAATATCTTCTAAAAAATCAGCCATCATTGTTGCGAATGGAACTCCACTTACTGCTATTCCAAGCACAACATCTACTTCTCCATGAGACATGGCCATATCACTTAATGCTCTAGAAACATATTTTAAACGTTTTGAATTTCCACTTAAGCTTTTCCAATTAATTGCAAAATCTTGAACAGGTGCTTTAGGTTTTTCATTTGTAACTTCTTTTTGAAGTGTTAACCATCTTGCAGTATCCATTGATACATTTAATTCATCAGCTATCTCACCTGTGGTAAATCCATGTTTTCTAAGTTCTTGAGCTTTTTTAATTAATTTTTTTTCCATTTTTTTAACACCATTATTATTGTTGTTCATCAAATTCATCAAATTTTATTGGTTTATGTTGTTTGGATGATTTAGTGGCTGCAATAACCATTTTTAGAGCATTTAATCCATCTTCACCTGTGATTTCAGGTTCGGTGTTGTTTATTACGGCTTCTAAAAATGATTTAAGTTCTTCTTTTAAAGGTTCTTCGTGTTTAATTTGGATGTCTTGAGCAAATTTACCGTAGACATCTAAGTTTTGTTCAATGTAGTCTACAGATATTATTCCATCGGTTCCTGTAATGTCAATTTGTCTTCTTTTGTATGGTGTTAACCAATTAACTTCTAAGATTCCGGTTCCTTCGTTTTCGAAGTTTACCATTATTTCTGCGTGATCTTCAAAGTCGCATTTATCTAAGATACTCCCCATTGTTCCATAAACTTGAACTACGTCTTCGTCAAATAGATAGTACATTACATCTAAATCGTGGATAGCTAAGTCAATGGTTACTCCTACGTCTTGGATTCTTGGAGGGAATGGGCCTACTCTTTTAGCAGATGCTGATACGATGTCTCCAATAACGTCATTTTCGATTAGTTCTTTTGCTTTTTGAACAGCTGGGTTGAATCGTTCTACATGGCCGGTTGCAAGGATCACTCCTTTTTCTTTTGCGGCTTTGATCATTTTTTTAGCTTCTTCAAGTGTGAATGATATTGGTTTTTCAACAAGCACATGTTTCCCTTGTTTAATAGCTTCCATTACTGCATCGTAGTGTCTGGTGGTTGGAACACAGATGCTTACAGCTTCAATTTCAGGATTTTTAAGTAATTCTTCATAGTCTGTGTATCCTTTAGTATCATACTTTTTACATACTTTATTTAAAGTTTTTTCACTAACATCTGAAACAGCTACTAAATTCACGTTGTCTAATCTATAATATACACGGGCATGGTTATAACCCATTGCTCCTACTCCAATTACACCTACATTAATAGTCCTCATTGACTTTATCCCCTTTAAATATATTTTTCAAATATTTTCCCGATTTTTCTACCTAATTCGCATGTATTTTTTATTGGGCCATATTCATTACATTCTTTTATAATTTCACCATTTGGTTCTAATAATATTGAGTATATATTAAATTTATTATCTTTAAAACTTGCTATTGTTCCAATTGGCCATTGACAGCCTACTCCTAATTGTTCAAGGACGGATTTTTCTCCAAAAACTTCTGCCATTGAAATTGAATGATTTATTTTTGATATTGTTTCTTTTTTATCGTAATCTTTTCTTGTTATAATAGCTAGAGCTCCTTGACCTGCAGCAGGAGTTATATATTTTACTGGAAAGATAGTTTTTATATGTTGGGTTAGGTTTAATCTTTTTAAACCAGCTTCAGCCATAATAGTTGCATCTAAATCTTTATTTATTATTTTGTTGATTCTAGTTTCAATATTTCCTCTAATGGGTTTTAGGATTAAATCTTTTTTATAATGCTTGCAAAATGCTTCTCTTCTAAGGCTGCTGGTTGCGAGTGTGCATTCTGAGTTCATTTCGTCCCAAGATTTGTTAGAGATTAAAACATCATGGGGTGATTCTCTTTTGGGAACGGCTATTATTTCAAGATCTTCATCTAATTCAGTGGGTAAATCTTTGAAACTATGAACAGTAAAATCAACTTCTTCTTCTAAAAGTGCTTTATCAAGTTCTTTAGTAAATAGTCCTTTAGAATTTATATTATATAATTGAGAATTAGTGATTTTATCTCCTTTTGTCTTTATGATTTCTAGTTGGATGTCTTGTCCAGTTATTTTAGATAAATTATTACAAACGTGTTTTGTTTGTGCGATTGCTAATGGGCTTCCTCTAGTTCCTACTTTCAATTTGATTGTCTCCGATTTTGGGCGGTGTTTGTGTTTTTCTATTAATAATTAATAATTTATAAATGAAGTTTTTTTTACTATAAATGAAGATTTCTATTAAAAAATTTTTAATATTAATTATGTTTTATATTTTTTATAATATTTATAAGTTATAATGTTTATCTATTTTTTAATTTTCTGTAATCTGTTCTGTAAATAAAAAGGATATTTTTGTCTTTTTTTAAAGAAGATTTGATAATTTTTTTATAGTTATTTACAAATTTAAATTTATCAGGGTTGTTTTTTTTCCAAATGCTTTTTCCTAAGGGGCCGGTTAATATTATATTGAGGTCTTTTTTTTTATTTAATAGTTTGGAAAGTTTATCTTCTTTAATTTCTTCACAAGTAATACCGTAGTCTCCTCCAATAATTACTATGAATTCTTCAGGTTTTTTAATCATATTAAGAGAATATTCGATAGCTTTAGTATTGATTCCGGGATTGATTTCTTCAATTATTATTTTATTGTTGATTTTTTTTATATTGGTTCTTCCGGGTAGTCCTTTAAATTTTTTTAATCTATTACTAATTTCTGTTTCGGGCATTTCGGCTGATAGTGCTACGCAGATAGCCCCTAATATGTTTTCTACATGAAATTTGTAAGGGGCGAATGTGTAAATTTTAAATTCTCCGTTTATTAATTTGTTGTTGATCGTTTTAATATTGTTATATTTGATTTTTAATTTTGTATTTTTTAATCCATATTTAATGTTTAAGCAGTATAGGTTTGCGTTGGTATTTTTTAATGAGAATGTGTTTATTTTGTTTTTGTGTATTGTGCTTTCGTTTTTGTAATATTTGTTTAGTGTGTGGAGGTTGATAGCTATTAGTTTATTTTTGAAAATTTGGGATTTGGCTTGTGCGGCGTTTCTTAGTTTTTTTGCTATGGGGTAATTTTCTGTGATGTTGGTTAGTAATCCTATATCTCCGATGGCTGATGTTCCAAGTGAATTTTCGAATATGGCTGCTTGGTATTTTTTGTTTTTGCAGGTGTTGATTGTTGTTAGGATGTTGGCGGGTGTGATGCTGATGTTTTTTTGGATTATGTTATTTTTGTGTATGATTCCGAGACTGGTGAGTAGTATGGGGTTGTAGTTGTTGAATATTTCTTTTAAGATGAATGCTGAGCTTGTTTTTCCTTTAACTCCGGTTATTTCGATTTTTAATACATTTTTTAAGTTTTTGAATAATTTTTTCACTGCTTGGTGGTGGGTTAAAAATGTGGTTTGTATATGTGGTTTGTTGATTTTTTTGCTGATTTCTTGTGTGGTTAGTGGTAGGTGTATGGGATAGATTATTTCTAGGTATTTTAGATTGTTGTTGATTTTTTGAAGTGAGTTTATTGTTGTGATTTTTTTTTGTTTTAGTTGTGTGATTTTTTTTTGTGAAAGTGTGTTGTAGATGTCGTAGAGGTATATTTTGTGGTTTGGATTTTTTTTTTTATATTCGGTGGCTAGTTTGATTCCTCCGTGTGTGGCGTCTATGATGAGGTGTCCTTTAGATTGATCTGTGTTCACGGTTTATTCCGCCTATGTTTAGCTTATCTTTGACTTTTTTGTAGAAGTATTTGGTTGAGGTTCTAATAAAGTATACGTTTTTTTCGGATTTTTTGAATTTGATTTTTTCTTGATATTCTGCTTCTTCGTTGGTTTGTCCGTCCATTACGAATATGGCTTTTTTGCCTTTTTTAAGGAGTTTTACGCTTATTTCACTGTTGTTGGAAACGATGAATGGTCTTATGCCTAGTTTGTAAGGGCAGATGGGTATTATGATGAATCCTTCGACTTTGGGATCTACAATTGATCCTCCAGCAGACATGGAATATGCTGTAGATCCACTAGGAGTTGATACTATTAATCCATCAGCTCTAAATTCTTCAATAACTTCTCCATCTACTTGCACTTCAAAATGAAGCATTTTCGCTGGTTTGTCAGTCATTATAACTACTTCGTTTAAAGCAGAATAATAATGGTTTTCATGAGAGACAATTAATTTTGTTCTTTTTTCAATAAAGTAATCTCCTTTTAAAATTCTTTCAAGTGCTTTAAACGTATCTTTAACTTCAATTTCAGTTAAAAATCCTACTGTGCCCATGTTAATTCCGAAAATAGGTATTTCTTGTGTCATTTTGTTTTGTGTTCTAAGTAATGTTCCGTCTCCTCCAAGAATAATAGCCATATCACATTCAAATTCAGGAATAGTTTTACTTAGTATTTTATAGTTAATATCTAATTTTAGATTATTAATTTGATCAGCAATTTCAGGAGCTTCTTTTTGTGTTGTTTTTATAATGTTATCTAGATTCGGGTCTTTTTTAAGTTCATCTAATTTATCTGCTAATTCTTTTTCCACAACAACACTCACATCATTTGTTAATAGGTAGTTTATTATTTTAGCGGAATATAAAATAGATTTATAATCATCTATTCTACTTACAACTCCTACTTCGTTTATTATATGGGCGTCATTTTCAATTAATATATTTACTATTTGATTGTGGAGTATTTCATTGTTGGCTGCAACAACGATTGTTTTTTCATGAATGCTTAGTTTAGCATCTAATTTTTCCCCGTATTTGTTTGTAATTATCCCTCCTGCTTCTTCTAAAATTAGTTTTGATGCGGCTATGTCAATTATTCTGCTGCCTCTTAGGTCAAGAAAAGCATCATATTTTCCGCTAGCGACATATGATAATTCTAAAACAACAGAGCCTAATACTCTCATTCTTCTTGCATTGTCCACTAGTTTGGATGCGGTAATTGTGCTGCTTTTAGTGAATCCTCCAAGAGACATTTGATTTATGTTTATTGTGTTGGATGGATGGACTTCTTGGTTGTTAAGCCAACTTCCTTTTCCTTTTTCACCTTCAAAGAAATTGCCGTTTTCAAAATTGCTAATAAAACCTAATTCTACATCGTCTAGTGTGGCTAATCTTCCTTCAGGGACATTAGCAACAGCAATGGAAATTCCATAAGCAGGTATTTGTTTAACAGCATTACTAGTTCCGTCTAAAGGATCAACAAGAAAGATGAATTTAGGTTTTTCTTCAGGGGCAATATCTGTTCTTCTAAGTTCTTGTGTGAGTGTTATGCTTTTTTGTTTTCCTTTACCTAGTTTAAGTTCACCCACTTCTTCACTTATTAAATAAGATTCATAGGGGGAATTTTTTAATATATTTATAACTTTCTCTTCAGCTATAATATCAATAAATGAAGTGGGAGTTCCATCCGCTCCAATTTTAACTTTTTCTCCAGACTCAGGATTTCCCACATATGGTCTGATTGCTTTTCCTACTTCTCTAATAATTTCATATGCTAAATCTGAGGCTATTTTTTTTTCATTATCATTCATATTAACATTTTCCTTTTAATCTAAATAAATAACTGAAGATACAACACTACCAATTTCTTCAACAACATGTGTAGATTGTTCTACAACAATTTCATTTATTTTAACATTTCTTTTGTTCATCATATATTTAACCATAAAAATAGCTTCTTTTTTCATTTTTTCAATATTTTCATCAATTCCAGTTTTTTCTACTACACAGCCTAATTCATTTCCAATTGCAACAGCTGTCATTGCAGTTATTTTTTCTCCTTTGTTTGAAGATGTGATTGTTGATAAAACACAATTTATCATAGATCCTGCTTTAAGATGAGGAAGAGGCACTATTTCAGTATTTTCACTTAACATGCTTGATACTTTAATTAAATTCACATCACCAATCCCTGCATCTGTTAACGCATTATCAAAAGCATTTATTCTTGTTGGACCCTCATCTTTTCCTGAAACTATCGCTATTTTCATAATTTATCACTTTTTTTTAATAATAATACTTAAATGGTTTAACGTTAATTTTTCTATATTTTTTTTATGCATAATATATATTTGCTAAGATTTAAATAAAATTAAAATAAATAAAATATATTAATATAAAATTATAATAAATTGGATTTTTTGCAAAATCTTTATATTTTAAATTGAAAAAAAAATGGGAGGAAAAATTTAATGTCAACAAAAGTTGTAGAAATTAAAACCTTAAAAGTTGGAAAATATATTGTTTTAGATGGTGAAGCATCTAAGATTACTAGTTTAACCACATCTTCACCAGGTAAACATGGTGCAGCTAAAGCAAGATTAGAAGCTGTAGGTATATTTGATAATCAAAAAAGAAGTATTGTAAAACCTGTGGATACTAAAGTGGATATTCCTATTATTGATAAAAGAGTAGGTCAAGTATTATCAATTCAAGGAAATAATGCGCAACTAATGGATATGGAAACATATGAAACTGTAGATTTAGAAATTCCTGAAGATTTAAAAGATCAAGTTGTTGAAGGAATTGAAGTAGAATATATTGTTGCTTTAGGTAATATGAAAATAATGAGAATTAAATAATTATTATCTTTTTTTTTTGATAATTATTTACTAATCTTATTTTTTGAGAATATGCTTTTTAATACATATGAACCATGGAAATTTGCATTTTCAAAAGATTTATCAGATTTAAATCTAGCTGAGAAGGATTCATGGGGTATTATAGGTATTCCTTTTGACAGCACTACTTCTTATCATCCGGGTGCTCGTTTCGGTCCTATTGTTGTTCGTGAAGCATCTTATGGATTTGAATGTTTTAACACTACTTTTAATAAAAAAGTTAATGCTAATTTTTATGATTTTGGAGATTCTAACGTCATTCCTGGTAATTGTAAAAAAACAATTGATATCGTTGAATCTAATATTAATGAGCTTAGAGAATATTATATTAAACCAATACTAATTGGCGGGGAACATAGTGTTAGTTTAGGAGCTATTAACTGCTTAAAAAAATATTATGATGATTTAACAATTGTTCATTTAGATGCACATAGAGATTTAGCCGATGATTTAATTGGCGAAAAATATTCTCATGGCACTATTATGCGACGAGTGCATGAATTAGGAATCGATTCATTAATTCAAATAGGTATTCGCTCTTCTTCAAGTTTAGAAGAGAAATTTGTTTGCTCTTGTGATAATATTAAAACTTTTAAAAGCAATCAAGTAAAACGCCATATCGATAATATTTTATATTATCTATCCCAAATTGAAACCCCAATTTATCTAACAATTGATATGGATGTTTTTGATTTTTCAATAGCCCCCAATGTAGGTAATCCTATTCCATCAGGAATTTCTATAGAAGATATGGAGCATATTTTGGAATGTCTATCACTGAAAAATATAGTGGGAATGGATGTTGTTGAAACATCTACTAATCAATTAGGAGATATTACTGCTGTAAGTGCTTCTAAAATTATTTATGATTTTTTAAGTTTAATTTAAAACTAATTATAATAAAAAAAAATATTTTAAGTTTAAATGTTTAGGGGTAAGTTATTTATGAATAAAAGAACTATAGAGCTTTCAGGACATATTATTGATTCATTAGTTTTGCCAAAAACTATGGATCTTATTATGGATAGAGGCGGAGATTTCGATATATTAGAATTTGATATAGGCAAAAGAAAATCTGATATAAGTCGCGCTAAAATGTTAGTATCTGCAGATTCTCCTGATCAGTTAAACATAATTTTAGATGAATTATCTAGATTAGGTGCTTCTATATCTGAAATAAAAGAAGTAGAACTTACTTCATCTATAAAAGATAAGGTTGCTCCTGAAGGTTTTTATTCCACATCTAATCATCCAACTCATGTACTTTATAAAAATAACTGGAGAACTGTGGAAGATATTGAGATGGACTGCACAATTTGCATAGATGAAGAAAATAACAAAGTATCCTGTAAACCATTGGGTGAAATTAAAGCAGGCGATAAAATAGTTGTAGGAAGAGAAGGAATTAAAGTAACTCCTCCTCAAAGAACAAGAGGAAAAAAACAGTTATTTGAATTTATGAATAGTGATGTTTCTTCAGAAAAACCTTTAATGAACCTGATCAGAGAAATAGCCAGTGAAATGAAAGAAATCAAGTCTAAAGGCGGGAGAATAGGAGTCGTTGGCGGGCCTGCTATTGTTCATACAGGATCCGGTAAATATTTAGCCTCTCTTATTAAAGAAGGATTTATCGATGTTTTAATGGCAGGTAATGCATTAGCCACTCATGATATTGAAAGCGATATCTTTGGAACTTCATTAGGCATAGATATACAAACAGGAAACATCGTATCCCATGGCCATACACATCACATGAGAGCTATTAATAAAATCAACAAATCAGGATCCATTAAAAACGCTGTGGAAGATGGAACATTAAATAGCGGGATAATGTATGAATGCATTAAAAACAATGTTCCTTTTATTCTTGCAGGATCCATAAGAGACGACGGACCGCTTCCCGATGTAATAACCAACACCATAAAATCTCAAGAATTAATGCGCCAACAAGCACAAGATTTAGACATGGTACTCATGATAGCCACCATGCTCCACTCCATAGCAATGGGAAATCTATTACCATCACGAGTTAAAAGCATCTGTGTCGACATTAACCCCTCAACTGTCACTAAATTATCAGACAGAGGAAGTGCTCAAGTAGTAGGCATAGTTACAGATATTGGAACATTTTTACCTTTACTTTATGAAGCACTACATATGAAATAATGAAATTTAAATCACACATATTAGATGTTTTACACAACAAAATCACTCTCGCCGAAATCTCTATTAATAATGGAATTTTCACCCAAATTAATATTTTAAAAAATGATAATTATAAATCAGATCATACGATTATAGTACCAGGATTTATTGATTCACATATCCATATAGAAAGTTCCATGCTTACACCCGCTCAATTTGCAAGATTAGCTGTTCAACATGGAACAACCTCTGTTATTTGTGATCCGCATGAAATAGCCAATGTCTCTGGCTTGAAAGGAATAAAATTCATGCTTAACAACGCACAATCCGTTCCTTTAGATTTTTATTTCACAGCCCCTTCATGTGTTCCAGCAACAGAATTCGAAACTTCAGGAGCAATTTTAGACAACCATGACATAGAACTACTTTTAAAAAACAATAATTTCGTAGCCTTAGGCGAAATGATGAATTTTCCCGGAGTTATCCATAATGACAAAAAAGTTCTAGATAAAATCAAAACAGCTATTAACTTAAACAAACCTATTGACGGACACTGCCCTTTATTATCAGGTAAATCTTTAGACCAATACATCCAACATCACATAAAAACTGATCATGAATGTTCTAGTTTCAAAGAAGCTATAGAAAAAAAAGAAAAATCCATGAAAATCATGGTAAGAGACGGATCTTCTGCAAAAAATTTAAAATCTCTTTTAAACTACTCCGACAGAGTTAATTACTTGAAAAATAAATCCGATAATATTTCTTCACCTATTTTTGATTTCATAGTAAGTGATGATAAACATGTGGGAGATTTAATACAAGGACATTTAAATAAATCTATTCAAAAAGCAAAAGAATTAAAAGTAGATATTATTGAAGCAATTAAAATGGTCACAATAAACCCCGCTAATTTCTACAATATTAATGCAGGATCCATATCTAAAGGCAAATTAGCCAATTTTATCATAGTTGATAATTTAAAAAATTTAAATATTAAAAAAACATATATTCATGGCAAACTCGTTTTCGATGGTTTAAAAACATTATTTAATGCAGGTAAAGCTAATTTCATAAACACATTTAATGTTAATAAAATTCAAGATAAAGATTTTAATATAAATCATGATAAATCCCAAGCCACAGTTAATGTGATTAAATGTTATGATGGAGAATTATTAACAGATAAAGTTGAAAGCACTATTAAAACAGAAAATAATATTTTACAACCCGATTTAGATAAAGATATTTTAAAAATAGCAGTTGTAGAAAGATATGGTGAAAACACAATAGCCAATGCTTTTATAAAAGGATTTAATTTAAAAAAAGGCGCAATAGCCAGTTCCATTTCTCATGATTCACATAATATAGTAGTGGTCGGAACAAATTCATCAGACATGGCTAACGCAGTAAATCTAATAGTTAAAAACCAGGGCGGAATAGCTATCGCTGATAAAAAATTCACCAACATACTCAAATTACCCATAGCAGGATTAATGAGTGATGAAAAAGGAGAAAAAGTTGCAGATAAAATTAATCAATTATCAACCAAATTAAGACAATGGGGATGTAAATTAGAATCTCCTTTCACAACACTATCTTTCATGGCTCTTTTAGTAATTCCTGAAATTAAAATTTCAAATAAAGGTTTATTTGACTGTGATCAACTACAATTTATTGATGTTATTAAATATTAAATCTAAAAAAAAACTAATTTCATATTTTTTGATAAATTTTAAAAAAGATATTTATATCTAAATAAATAAAAAGGTTATTTAATAAACAATTAAAGATAGGTTTTAATATGAACTATAAAATGTATGATGAGATGATGGAACAACCAGAAGCTTTAAGAAAAACTTTTGATAGTGAAAGCTCCAAAATGGATATTATCTCAAAAAAAGTATATAAAGCCGACAAAATTTATCTTATTGGATGTGGTAGTTCAATTTCAACATGTTATACTATAAGAGATGCAATAAGAATGTGTTGTGATATGAATATTGAAGTTTTCACAGGTTATGAATTTTACTATAATAAAAAATTAACAAAAAATGAAAATTCACTAGCTATTTTCACTTCACAGTCAGGAGAAACTGCCGATACTTTAACAGCACTTAAAAGAGCTAATGACTATAATATAGTGACTGTTTCAATATCAAATGAAGATAAAAGTTCGATGACTAAAGAATCTATGATAAGTATTGTTACTCAATCAGATACCGAAACAGCAATTCTTGGAACAAAGACTTATGTCACACAACTTGCTTGTTTATATCAGATTTTATTTGCAGGATCTGATTATGAATATAAAGAATCATTGATTTCTCAATTACATGAAATACCGGATATCATTGAGCAACTATTAAAATCATGTGAAAAGCCTAATAAACAATTGGCTGAGGAATTTAAAGATGAAGAAATATTTTATTGTTTAGGTAGCGGTCCTAATTTCGGACTTTCATATAAATTAGCTATGACAATGCTTATGGAGGGTGCGATAAAACATGCATGCCCATTATATTCTGCGGAATTTAGACATGGTCTTATAGAACGCGCAGAAAAAGATGTTCCTATTATATTTTTAAATTCTGGATTTGAATCAGATAAAATAACTCAAAAAGCCATTGAATTTTCCGAAAATCTCCAATTAAAAGTAATAGTTTATAATCTAGAAGACTTAGCATGTGTGGATAAATTATTATCTCCATTTATTTTTATAGTTCCATTAGAATGGTTTATTTATTATTTAGCACATTTTAATAATGAAGATCCTGGAGCAACAAGACATATTGGAAAAGTTAGATATTAAAAGAGGTAATTAAATATGCGAATTTTAAAAGATATTATAAAAAAAGAAGTTGTAGACTCAGATGCGAAAGTTATGGGCGAAGTAATAGATGTAGAAGTAGATGATGAATCATTAGAAATAACAGATTTAGTTGTTAAAAGAACAGGCATCACAGAATCATTCAAAGTATCAACAAACGGCGAAAACCTCGTACCCATAGAAATGATCGACGTAATAGGAGACAAATTACTCATAGAACAAAATGAGGAACTCTAAAATGCCCGATAAATCAAACTTAATAGATCTATTAAAAAAAAACAACATCATACTAAAAGGAAAATTCACACTATCATCAGGCCAAAAAAGCAACTACTACATAAACATTAAAAAAGCAATAACCAACCCCCTCATACTATCAACCATAGCACAATTAATAACCACATCCATCAAAAACGAAAACATAGACAAAATAGCAGGACCCGAACTAGGAGCCGTACCACTAGCAACCGCAATCTCACTACAATCCAACACCCCACTACTAATAATCAGAAAAACCAAAAAAGACCACGGAACATCACAACTCATCGAAGGAGAACTAAAAGAAAACGACCAAATACTCATCATAGAAGATGTTACCACCACAGGAAAATCCCTACTAAAAGCCATACAAACAATACAAAAAAATGGAGGCACCATAAAAAAAGCATTCACAGTAGTCGATCGAAATGAAGGCGCCAAACAACTATTACAAAAAGAAAACATAAACCTAGAACCCCTAATCAACGTCAACCAACTACTCTAAAAAAAAACACACCCATCCCTCCTTCTACTAAGAAAAAAAAATTTATCTCTGGGCATGATACACAAAATGCCCCAACTCACCTATCACCAAATCCAAACCCACCTTCACACCATTAAGCGAACCCGGAAGAGCAAAAATCAAAGTTTTTTTATAAACACCACCCGTAGCCCTCGACAAAATCGCACTAACACCAATATCCTTATAAGACTCAGCCCTAAAAACCTCACCAAAACCATCCAACTTCTTATCAAAAAGAGACTCCAAAGTCTCCACAGTTATATCCCTCACACTAAGACCCGTACCACCAGTAGTTATAATAACATCAGACCCCTCTCTAATAAACCTCTCCACCTCACCAACCAATTCCTCACTATCATCACATATTAAACTCCTACAACCTAAACTATAATACCGACTAACCTCATCACATATATAATTTCCAGACAAATCATCTTCCCAATCATCAATCGAATCACTCAAAGTAATAACACCACAACTAATATCATCCGACGACGCATTCCTATGTTTATCAATACTATTTAAAGACATAATAAACCAATATAACCCATACCCCATAATAAACCTTTCCCCCAAAACCAACACCACCACCCACACACCCCACATCTTTTCCCTAAAAAAAAATATTATACTAACACCACACCAAACAAATAAAAAAAAGACTCCACTCTCATCCACAAATTCCAAAAAAAAAATATAAAAAAAACACACCATTTACTCTTTATTTACAACAAAAACACTAATACGCCACTCTAAACCACATATACTCACACACACAAACCACATACAAATATTTCACCCCCCCCCCGGATATTTTTAAATCACAAATATCTACATTTATATTTTTTAAAAATAATACTAGAAAAGCTTTAAATACAACATTAGCCATATTTGTATAGTGATTAATAACCACATCATATAAAAATTAAATATAATATTTTTTTCTCTTAGATGTTTTGTTGTTAATCTAAAAAAATAATATTTGAAATGAGGTATAATCTCTTATGAAAAATAATTATAAGCTTATATTATGTTTGCTGGTGGTGATTATAGCATCACTATCTTGTGTTGCTGCAAGTGAAGATGCAAATACCACTGCAACGATAGAAAATAATGGCGATACTTCAATTGCCAC
>CANQZY010000010.1 GCA_947628455.1 uncultured Methanobrevibacter sp. | reverse complement strand
AATGCGGGTGAGTTGAAGATTCCTTATACTACGGGTATTTTGATTGGTATTGGTGAGACTAAGGAGGAGATAGCGGATTCTTTGTTGGTTATTCGTGATCTTTATGATAAGTATGGTCATATACAAGAGGTTATTATTCAAAATTTCACGCCGGGAGAGGGTATGGGAATGTCTGATTATGATGGTCCGACTCTTTTGGATATGATTAGGACTGTGATAGCTGCGAAATTTGTTTTTAAGGATTGTGATGTTTCTATTCAAGTTCCTCCTAATTTAAATTATGATACTGCTCAAATTTTTCTTTTATGTGGTGGTGATGATTGGGGTGGTGTTTCTCCTGTTAGTATTGATTTTGTAAATCCTAATTCTCCATGGCCGACTTTAAGAGAACTTGAGAAGTTAACTAATGATGCGGGTTATGTTTTAAAAGAGAGGTTGTGTGTTTATGAGAAGTATTGTAATAGTGATTGGTTAAATGAGTGTATTTTAGAAAAAATAAATAATTTTAAATAGTAAGTATATATTTTTTTTTGTTTTTAATCGAATTGTGCGTCAATTACAATATGGTAAATTCCTGGTGAATATTTTTTTATTTTTTGGATATTTAATATTTTAAATTTTCTGTTGGTGGATTTTTTTATTCGGTTTAGTGGTCTTGTGGGTATTAGTTTTTCGGGTGCTGTTTCGTGATAGTGTATTGTTCCGTTTTTGTTTAGAGAGTTTATTGCGGTTTTTAGGTAGTGGTGTGTGGTTTTGATGTATCCCATTATTATTCTATCTGCTTTATAATGGGGTGTTATTTCTTTACAATCGCCTAGTATGGGGTTTATGTTGTTTATTTTGTTTAGTTTGATATTTTCTTTAAGGTATTTGTAAGAATTTGGGTTGATTTCGATGGAATGAATTTTTTGGGGGTTTGCGTGAACTGCTATGGGGATTGAGAAATATCCTATGCCTGCAAACATGTCAATTATTGTTTCGTTGTCTTTAACTAATTGTGCTATTCTTAAACGTTCATTGGTGTTTCCTTTAGACCACATTACTTGGGATAAATCTAGTTTGAATAAGCATTTATTTTCTTTATGGATTGTTTGTGTATCTTCACCGTATAATATTTGTATTTGTGGTTGTCTTTTATTTCCGTGAATTTTATTGATTTTTATAATTGTTTTAACATGGTGTTTTTGGGCTATTTGTTTTAAATTGTTATAATTGTAATTATTATTTTTATCTAAAATTAGTATATTGCCAATTTTTTTCCATTTCATTTTTTTATATCTTCCTGAGAAAAAGATTTATATATTACATGTATTATAATATTATATTAATTAGTTTTTTTTTATAAAACTAATTATATTTTTATTTGATTCTGATTTTAATTAAAAAAAAATAAAGTATAATTTTTTTTTTATAATTATTATAAAAATAAAAACCTAATAATAGTAGTTGAAAAATGGATCTATAATTTATATGAATATATAATATATTTTTTTTAAATTACTTTTATATTGAGGTGTAATATAAAATGAAAGATAAAATTTTAGAAGGTACAACAACCGTTGGTATAACTTGTAGGGATGGTGTTGTATTTGCTAGCGAGAGAAGAGCAAGTATGGGAAATTTAGTTGCTCATAAAGTCGCGGAAAAAATATTTAAAATTAACAATCATATAGTGACAACCATTGCTGGTTCTGTTGGTGATGCTCAAAATTTAATGAAAATAATAGATGCTGAAATATCATTATATGAGATGAGAAATGGTGATGATATTTCTATAAAAGCAGCTGCATCATTAACTGCTAATATATTGCGTTCTGGACCATTGTATGTTCAAACTTTACTTGGTGGAATGGATAGTAGTGGGCCATGTTTATATTCACTTGATCCTGCAGGTGGGATGATTAAAGATGATTATATTTCCACTGGATCTGGGTCAATTGTAGCGTATGGTGTGTTGGAAGATAGATACCACGCGGATCTTAGTGTTGATGAAGGATTAGAAATAGGTTTAAGGGCTATTAAAGCGGCTACTGAACGTGATACATACTCTGGGAATGGGTATTTAGTTGCGAAAGTAGATAAAAATGGCGTGGAAATGTTAGATGACGAGAATATTAATAAAATAATTGCTAAAATTTAAAACTT
This sequence comes from uncultured Methanobrevibacter sp., assembly GCA_947628455.1. Classification (GTDB taxonomy): domain Archaea; phylum Methanobacteriota; class Methanobacteria; order Methanobacteriales; family Methanobacteriaceae; genus Methanocatella. The sequence goes on along the minus strand of CANQZY010000010.1, from coordinate 22,493 downwards.
TTTTTTTATATAAAAAGAATATAACGTATTTTTCCTATTATATATTTGTGTAAATGAATGAAATATTGAATATATTATATTTTTTTTTATTTGCACTTATTAACTATTTTTTTTTGAAGGGATTATATGAGTTCAGAGATTTTAGAAGATATTAAAAAGACTATAATAAAGAAATTGCCAAAGGAAGCTCATATTGCGAAAGTGGAATTTGAAGGGCCTGAAGTGGTGATTTATACAAAAAATCCGCAAATAATCACTGAAAATGGTGATATGGTAAGGAATTTAGCTAAAGATTTGAGGAAAAGGATTATTATTCGATCTGATAAATCTGTTTTGGATGGTCCTGAGGAGACTATTGAAAAAATTCATGGTATTGTGCCTGAAGGGGCGGAGATTACAGATATTTATTTTGATACTGTTACTAGGGAAGTTGTGATTACAGCGAAAAAACCGGGTCTTGTTATTGGTAAATATGGATCTACTTCAAGAAGTATTGTTAAGAATACGGGTTGGGCTCCGAAGATTTTGAGAACTCCTCCTCTTAGTTCGGAGATTATATCTAAGGTTAGGCTTACATTGAAAAATCATACTAAAGAAAGAAAGAAGATGCTTCAAGATTTGGGTCGTCAGATTCATGAAGGGAGTAAATATTCGAATGATTGGGCGAGAGTGACATCGATGGGAGGGTTTAAAGAAGTTGGAAGATCGTCGATGCTTTTGCAAACTCCTAATAGCCGAGTATTGATGGATTGTGGGGTTAATGTGGCTGCATCCGATAATAAAAACGCGTTTCCTTATTTAAATGCTCCTGAATTCTCAATAGAAGACTTAGATGCGGTTATAATTTCACACGCACACCTAGATCATTGCGGATTTGTACCATATCTTTACCACTATGGATATGAAGGACCCATATATTGCACAACACCCACAAGAGACTTAATGACTCTTCTACAACTTGACCATCTGGATATCGCCCATAGAGAAGGAAATCCATTACCATTTAATCGAAAACATGTATCACAAGCCATCAAAAATGTAATATGCCTTGATTATGGTGAAGTAACTGACATTTCCCCTGATATTAAATTAACACTACACAACGCAGGACATATACTAGGATCTGCAATGTCACACATGCATATCGGTGATGGAGCGCATAACCTAGTTTATACAGGAGATTTCAAATATGAAAGAAGCAGACTACTAGAACCTGCAACAACAAGATTCCCACGATCCGAAACTGTCATAATGGAAAGCACATACGGTGGAAGAGAAGATATACAACCATCCAGAAACTCAGCAGAAAAAGAAATGATGAAAACCATCTACAAAACACTGAAAAAAGGAGGAAAAGTCCTTGTACCAGTATTCGCAGTAGGAAGAGCACAAGAACTCATGATAGTCCTAGAAGAATACATGAGACATGGAATGATCGACGAAGTACCCATATACATAGACGGAATGATATGGGAAGCAACAGCCATCCACACCGCAAGACCAGAATACCTAAGCAAAGACCTAAGAGACCAAATATTCCACATGGGCAGAAACCCATTCATATCAGACATGTTCTCCAAAGTACAAAGCCATGACCAAAGAAAAGATATTGTTGAAAGTAAAGAACCATCCATAATACTATCCACCTCAGGAATGTTAACTGGAGGTAACTCCGTAGAATACTTCAAATGGCTATGTGAAGATTATAAAAACACACTAATATTTGTAGGTTATCAATCTGAAGGATCATTAGGCAGCAGAGTTCAAAAAGGATGGAAAGAAATACCACTCGAAGATGAAGGTAGAAACAAAGTATACAACATAGAAATGGAAATTAAAACTATCAATGGTTTCAGCGGACACTCCAACAGACGCCAATTAATGGATTATGTAAAAAGACTAAACCCAAAACCAGAAAAAGTAATAACCTGCCACGGAGACCCTTACAAAACCGTTGACTTAGCTTCAAGCATACATAGAAGTTATAAACTTGAAACTAAAACCCCATTAAATCTAGAAACAGTAAGAATACAATAACAATCATTATATTAACAATAAAAAATAAACTTATATCCAAAAAAAAAAGATTTAAAAAAAAAACTAAATCCAATCAAAAAGGTGTTTATCAAATGGTTACATATTCAGAATCTGGCGTAGATATAGACTTAGAATCTGACACTGTTAACAAAATAACCTCTAAACTTAAATCTACGCTAAAATATAGGGATATTATTACTGATAGTGGTCATTACGCAGCATTAATAAAACTAAACGATAAAGCAATAGCTATGAGCACTGATGGAGTAGGCAGCAAAATACTAATTGCCGAAATGATGGACAAATATGATACTATAGGCATAGACTGTATTGCTATGGTAGTTAATGATATTTTATGCGTGGGAGCCGAACCCATAGCTTTAGTAGACTACCTTGCAGTAGAAAAACCAGACCTTAAAATAGCATCCCAAATAGCCGAAGGCCTTGTAAAAGGCGCTGAAGAATCAGAAATTTCAATCATCGGAGGCGAAACAGCCTCACTTCCTGAAATAATAAAAAATTTCGACATAGCAGGCACAGGAATTGGATTTGTCGATACTGACAAAATCATCACAGGAGAAAATATAAAACCTGGAGACATCCTAATCGGAATAGAAAGCAACGGAATGCATAGTAACGGCTACAGTTTAGCTAGAAAAACCATTTTCGATGACGCGAAATTAAAAATCAACGACAAAATGCCCAATTCCAACCTAACCATCGGAGAAGAACTATTAAAACCCACCACCATATACGTAAAACCCATAGTCGAATTATTCAAACAAGAATATAAAATAAACGGACTAGCACATATAACCGGAGGAGGATTCACCAACCTTAAACGCCTCAAAAAAGAAGTAGGATTTAAAATCAACAATCTCCCAGAAACTCCAGAAATCTTCAAACTAATATACAACCAAAATGTCCCACTAAAAGAAATGTACAAAGTTTTCAACATGGGAATTGGTTTTATAGTCATAGCCGAACCCCAAGAATCAGATAAAATTATACACACACTAAACAAATACTGCAACTGTCAAATAATAGGAAAAGTAATAAATGAAGATAAAATTATAATAACAACCTTTGAAGGTAGTGAAATCGAATATTAAGTAGAAAAAAAAAAGAGGAGAATGACTTATGAAAATAACCAAAGAAAATGAAATCTCACTTGTAAAAAAAATATTAACTAAATTAGGAGCCAGTGAAAAAGATAGTGAGTTAGTCGCAGAAGCAACAATTGATGCTGATTTAAAAGGATTCACCTCACATGGACTAGGCAGATTCCCACAATACATTACAAGTATTGATTGCGGAACTATTAATTTAGATGATGACATTACAATTGAAAAAGAAACACCCGCCATAGCTTTAATAAACGGTAACAGCGGATTCGGACAAGCAGTAGCATATAAAGCTATGAAACTAGCAATTAAAAAAGCAAAAGAAGTTGGAATAGGATGTGTGGGTGTGCATAATTCAAATCATTTTGGAGTTACAGGATTTTATTCAGACTTAGCTATTAGAGATGGAGTTATAGGAATAGTACTCGCAAACACCGACCCCGCAATAGCACCACTAGGAGCAAGTAAACCTTTACTCGGAACAAACCCCATAGCAATCGGAATTCCATCTGACACATACATCGCAGTAGACATGGCAACTTCCGCCACTGCACGTGGAAAAATATTAGAAGCCAAAAGAAAAAATCAAGAACTACCCGAAGGTTGGGCTTTAGATGAAAACGGAAATCCAACAACAAACCCTGAAAAAGCACTAAATGGCTCCATCCTACCATTCGGAGCACACAAAGGATACGCCCTTGCATTTATGATAGAATTACTAACAGGACCATTAGTAGGCGCATCATGGGGAAAAGAAGTTACAGGAACCGCTGATCCTACCAAAGACTGTACCAAAGGAGATCTATATATAGCTATTGATCCTTCAAAATTCAATGATCCTCAAAAAATTAAAAAAGAAAATGAAGAATTCTGTCAAGAAGTAAGAGATGCTGGAGATACATTCGTCCCCGGTGATCTAGAAGTTAAAAGAATAGCTGAAAATGAATCTAATGGAATGGAAATTGATGAAAACCTATATAAACAATTGAAAAAAATCTGTTCTGATTTAGATATTGAAATTGATGAATATTTAGAATAAGAGAATATTTTTATTCTTTTTTTTCATATTTTGCATAAAATCCATCAGTATCTGCGTAAATAGTGTGAAAACCATAATCTTCTGCTTTTTTTATTGATTTTTTAATATATTGTCTTCCCCATGCGGTTATGGCTTTAGCACAGTCAAATGAATACCATCTGAATCTAGAAAAACCGTAAACTCCATACATGGTATTGGCTAATCTTTTTATTGCTTGTTGTTGAACGTCAAGAGTTTTTTTTTCAACGGGGTCTTTTGTTTTTTTAATTTTCTTTTTGATTTTAAATCGTTCATTTAGGATTTTGGATATAACTGATGGAATGAATCCTTGAGGTTCTTTTTTAAATTTAAATCCGTGTTCGGGTGAGATGTTATAATTTTCATCATGTGTAGTATCTTCATATTCTATAGTATCTGGTGATATGTTTTTAGAAATGATTAAACTGGGGTATAGGCTTCTAAAATCAAATTGCACTAGGTTTTCGTGTAATCCGATTTCGGGTTCTTTTACATATCCTCCTTCATTGTCTTCTTCCGCTTGTCGGGATATGAAATCTATATTGGTGGGTTTGTTTGGGACTATTTCATTATCGTAATAAGCTTCTTTCACTAAAAACCATTCTGCTTGTTGACCTGTGGCCATACGGCTTAAATCGAACAATGGTTGACCTACAATTCTAGTAAGTTCTAAATTTAAAGGCAATATTTGTTCTGCTATCTCTAAAGTAGAAACCACATCATCTAATGAATAATCAAATAATTTATCCAAATATTTCCCACCATTATCCCAATATTGCCATATCTTCTCTCCAGGAATATCTATTTTTTCAATATCAAATAATTCCTGATAAACCCTCTCTAAAGTATACCTATCTAAAACCATATATCTTCGCATTACAAGATATAAATCAACATGAATAATACCTTTAATAGAAGCAGCATTTGCAAACCCACGACGTATAAACTTTAAAATAGAATCATCCATACCTAAATCTAAAGACACACCTAATAACTTGGCTCTATCTCTCAAATAAGGAAAATCAAAATTATCAGAATTATAACCCACAATAATATCAACATTATTCTCTTTAACAGTATCAACAAAAGCCTCAATAACTTCTTTCTCATCTCCAACCTGCTGTACAAAAGAATTATCTGCATTAGATTTATTTTTAGTAGAAATTACTTTCCTAACACCAAAATTACTAGCAACCCCAATCATAATAATCGGATCAACCTCAGAATTAGGCATTCCTTTAGGATTTCGCACTTCCAAATCAAAACTTAAAATTCTAAAATCAACAATATCCTCCCTAACAATCTCAGGAGTTCTAGACAATTTAATAATCTCCAAACCCAACTCATCAGCATCCAAATCCCCATAATAAGGCAAAGATTCACCAGTAACCCTAATCTCACTCATAGGAATAACATTATTATCAATTAAATACCGCCTATAAAAAGGAATATCAAACTCCCTAATCTCAGCCACACAAGGCAAACCACTAATCAAATCCCTATTCTTAGCCAAAGATTGAGGATGATTAAAATAAACTTTTAAAAAATCACTATAAACCTGATAATCCTTTTTAACCACCCTCTCAATTTCAACATCAGAAAGCTCATTTTCAATCTGATCAATACACACATCCACATCATCAACAGGAAGAACATACAAATAAGGTTTAAAACTCTCATCAATCAAAATAACATTACCATCACCATCTTTAGTAAAAAGACGAACAACAGGCACACCATCAACAGTTATATAATCAATATCCAATACAACAACATTTCTCTCCATTTTTACTACACTACCCCCTCTTCACAATCCAATTTATTTTTCTTATAACTAACCAAAATAGCATACGTAATCCCCAAAATCAAAGGACCCACTACAAATCCCACAATACCATAAGCCAAAGGACCAGCTAAAAAACCAATCAACAAAACTAAAGACGGTATATCCGCATAATGACTTGACAAAGCCGGCCTAATATACATATCACTTAAACTTAAGAAAACACCAAATAAAACAACAAAAATAACTTTAGTATAATTACCACTAAAAAACTCAAAAACAGCCAATACTGCATAAATAGGCCATGGACCCATAACAGGTATCAACTGAAAAATACCAGTAATAACACCTAAAAAAACACCATATGAATATCCTAAAAGAGAATAACCAATAATAGCTATTACTCCTATAATTAAAGAAGTCAAAAAATGACCATAAAAAATACTTTTTAAAACACTTTTTATCTCATAAATTGTATCATCAAAAAAACCAACATCCTTATCTGGAACAAAAGACCTAATAAAATTAAAACACTTATCACCATCCCTTGCAAAATAAAAAGTAGAACAAACCAAAATAAACAAATCTAAAGAAAACTTAGCTATTTTACTCGCTATTTGAACTATATAATTTAAAACAAACTCCCCTACCTTCTTCAATATATCATCTAAATAATTAGTAACCTCCAATGTAAAACTATCAATAGGCAAATACTGATTTAAAAACGGAACAACCCTATTTAAATCAGAAAAAGACTGATTAGTCAATACAAAATCCGAAACAAAACCTTTAGTTACAAAAATAATATATACCAATAAAAATACCAACGGAACAATAATTAAAACAATCGATATCACAATAGAAACAGAAGCATACTTAATTTTATTCTGAATAATTCCACTAATAGAACGTATACCTAAAGCAAATATAGCTCCTAAAATAATCATATTTAAAACAGGCATACAAATAAATAACGAAAGTACCAATAAAAATAAAATTAATAAAACAGGAGGAGTTAAATATTCTTTTATATTCTACACCATAATATAAAAACCTTTAAATTATTTCTTAATACCCGAAGCATCCCTTTTATAACATCCAAATTCATCAATCATAGACAATAATTCAATATTAAAAACAGGACCCTCCACACATATCCTCCAACCTGTAGGATCAACACAACATTGACCACAAATACCTAAAGCACACTTCATATACCTCTCAAGAGAAAACTCAGCCGCAACATTCTCTTTTTGAATAATATCATACAATCCCTTCATCATTATTTCAGGCCCACATACAAAAACCATATCATAAGACTTTTTATCAAAAAACTCTCTAGAATAATCCGTTGCAAATCCTTTAAACCCTCTACTTCCATCATCAGTACAAGTAAAAACATCCGCACCCAATTCTTTTAATTTCCCTTCAAATAATAATTCACTACTTGTCACAGCAGCACTAATAACATCAATATCATTATTGAAAATCAAATTTTCCACAACAGAATAAATAGGAGCCATTCCTACACCCCCACCAATAGCTAAAATATTCTTATCCTCTAAATCTGTAGAAAACCCCTTACCATAACTACCCCTAATACCAATTTCATCACCAACTTTTAAACCATGAATTTGATGAGTAAATTCACCAACATCTTTTACTGTAATAGCTAATTGATTATTAGAAACATCTATCTCAGATATAGACATGGGTTTTTCATTTTCAAAATTCCAAACCATCACAAATTCACCCGGATTAGGAACACCATACCTATCCATATCCCAATCAAAAATAATTGTTTTAATAGTGGGTGTCTCATAAATAACATCCTTAATTTTAACAACCTCAGAACTATCCATCATAATATTAATCACACCCTATGAGCTAAACCAACCATTTCATCAATAGATCCAAAATTTCTATTCTCCATAAAATCCTTCAAATCATCATTAATCTGATTAAAAACACCTATACCTTCATTCATAATAGAAGTTCCAATCTGAACTCCACTAGCACCTGCAAAAATAAATTCTAAAACATCCTCAAAGTCCGATATCCCCCCAACACCAATTATAGGAATATCAACCACCTCAAAGACTTTATAAACATTTTGAACAGCTATTGGTTTAATTGCTCTTCCACTCATACCACCAAATTTATTCGAAAGAACAGGATAAGCAATATCAATATTAATTTTCATCCCCGGACCTAAAGAATTAATTAAAGTTAAACCATCCGCCCCCGCATTTTGAGCTGAAAGCGCAATTTCAACAATATCCGTAACATTAGGAGTCAATTTAGCAACTACCGGAACTTTCGAATTAGATTTAGCAGACTCAACAATATTATACGTTAAACTAGCATCCTGCCCAATAGCCGATCCACAACCACCCATCGCATGAGGACAAGAAATATTAAGCTCTATCATATCTACTTCATTTTGAATTTTATCAACCAAAAATTCAAATTCCTCACAATCAGATCCATAAATTGAAGCTATTAAAACTTGATCTTTTTCTTTTTCAACTTTTATAAGCTCATCTAAAAAAACATCAACACCTGGACTTGACAAACCAATAGCATTAATAATTCCCCCTTCCACACCTACTGTAGTGGGATTTTTATAACCTTTATTTGGTTCTTTTGAAAACGATTTAGTAACAACACCACCCGCACCTTCTCTTAAAACTCTATTTAATGAAGAAGCACTACTTCCAAGAACACCCGCAGCTAACATTAATGGATTTTTAAATTCCACACCACAAATTTTTGTTTTTAACAATTACTACCACCAAACAAATAAATTACAAATAAATATATTATAAACTTATTTATAGTGAAATATAAGATTTAAAACTTTTGCTATCTTAAAAAAAAAAGATTTATAAAATAATAACCTTATAATAAAAACTATTATGAATTGTTATATAACCTATTTCATTGAAGGATTTATAGCTTTCAATGAAAAATTCGATTTAATAGCTTTTAACAAATTTGCTTTAAATGAAAGGGTCTCCAAAATAATACAATTAGAAAAAAAAGAATTTGTTATTGAAGAAATAGATATTATTAAAAAATTACAAACAAAATATGAAAATATTTACATTGAATCCCATAAAAAAAATTCTGATTATTCTAATTTTAAAAATATAAAAGTTCAAAATCCCCATCCTGGAGGAGAATATCTTAGAGAAAATTTAGATAAATATTTAAATATAGATAAAAATGAATTTTGTGAAATTTATCGTGAAATTGCATTATACAAAATAAAAGAAAATTCTAAATTAGAAGATAATCACTTAATACAAGCTATAAATAGTATTGATGATATTGATGAATCTATAAATAAACTTGTTGAAAGAATACGTGAATGGTATGCTCTTTATTTTCCTGAAATGGAGAATATCCGGAATAATGAAACCTATATCAAATTAATAGCTGAAAATAAAACTAAAGAAAAAATTATAGAAATTAAACCGGAAGTATTTCCTATAAATCTTAATGAAAATGAAGAAGATATTAAAAAAGAAGATTTAAATATTATCAATACATTTGCAAAATCTATTTATGAACTTCAAAAAAATCGATTGAAAATAGAAGAGTATATTGAAAATAAAATGGATTCTATTGCGCCAAATCTTAAAAATCTTGTTGGATCTTCATTAGGCGCTAAATTAATTTCTCATGCTGGTGGAATTAAAAGACTTTCAACATATCCTTCCAGTACTGTACAAATAATGGGAGCTGAGAAAGCTTTATTTAGACATCTTAAAAATGGTGATAGACCACCTAAATATGGTTTAATATACCAACATCCAAACGTCAGAGGATCTAAATGGTGGAATAGAGGAAAAATAGCCCGATTACTCGCTTCCAAAATTTCATTAGCCGTTAGAAAAGATGTTTATAGCAAAGATTTTGATCCTGATATCTACAATAATTTTATTAAAAAAACAAATAAAATTGAAAAAGAAAATCCTTTTCCCCCAACTAAAAATCAAAGAAATAAAAATAAACATAAAAAATCTAAAAAAAAAGGAAATAAATAGTTATGAAAATTTATTTAAATGAAAATCAAATAGCTACTGAAAATTTAGTGCCTGGAATTTCAGTTTATGGTGAAAAATTATTTTTAAAATCAAATAAAGAGTATAGATTCTGGAATCCATATAGATCTAAATTAGCAGCTGGTTTGATTAATGGTATGGAAAAATTAAATATTTTAGAAAATGACAAGATTCTATATTTAGGCGCTTCTACTGGAACCACAGTTTCCCATATCTCAGATATTGTAATAAATGGTATAATTTATGCAATTGAATTTTCTCCAACTACTGCAAAAAAACTAATAAATCTTTCCCATAAAAGGAATAATATTGCGCCTATTTTAGCAGATGCTACTAAACCTAAATCTTATTTAAATTTATTGGAAAAAGTGGATTTAGTTTATTGTGATGTGGCTCAGCCTACACAAACCGATCTATTTATAGAAAATATGAATTTATTTGCTAAAGATGATGGTTTGGGTTTATTAATGCTTAAAGCTAGAAGCATTGATGTTGTTCAAAAGCCTAAAAAAATATTTAAGGAAGAATCTAAAAAATTAAAAGAAAAAGGATTTAAAATTTTAGAGAAAGTTAAATTAGAACCTTATGAGAAAGATCATGTTGGATTTTTAGTAGAAAAAAATTTTTAAAAAAAAAATGAATATTATATTTTTATCACCTAAAAAAAAAATGAGTATTAATTTTAAGAAAAAAATATGTGAAAAGTATTACTACGCATAGTTATTTATACGATAAAAGTCTATATAGAATATAAAAATTGATTGGTAAAATAGTTCGAATATAATAAGGTTCTAGGGAAATTCACTCAAATGACACTCCATATTATTAATCCCTAGAACATTGAACTACTTTTAAAAAATAACTATTTTTAATCCGTTTTTTCAAAAAATTATTTTAATAAAATTAAATATAAAAAAAATTAAAAAGTATTACTAATTATTAACCCATAATACAATTATACATCATATTCTTTTTTCAATTTCATCTAATATAATTTTAGCAATATTTTTTTTAGATGATAAAGGAACATCAATTATTTCATCACCAATAATTAAAACTTTATTATTATCTGAACCAAAACCACAATTTTCATCTCCCAAATCATTAGCTACCACCAAATCAGCTTTAGCATCATGAATCTGTTTATATGCTAAATCAATAATTTGTTGATAAGATACATTAAACTCAGCTTTAAATCCCACTAAAAAAATATCAGGATTAATATCTTTAATCTGACGAATAATCTTAACATTCGGCTTAAAATCTAATGAAAACGAATATTTAGAAGATAATTTATGATTTTCAAATGAAATAGGATGAAAATCAGAAACAGCAGCCGTAGATATAAAAACATCAAAATCAGGGACCAAATCACATATTACCTTATTCATTTCTTTAGTTGAATTTGCAAAAATAGTATTAAACATAAAAGGTATTCTAACAGAAACATCACCCACAACTAAAGTTAAATCAGCACCCCTTATATAAGCCTGTTTAGCTAATTCCAATCCCATTTTCCCAGAAGATTTATTAGTTATACCTCTTATAGGATCAATAGCCTCATAAGTTCCACCTAAACTTATAAGAATTTTTTTATTTTTAATAAATACCACTACTTAGAACTCTTATTTAGATTAATCAATCTTAATGATTCAATTACAATATCTTCCTTATCTGGAAACTTCGCTTTTCCCTCATCCATTATAGGATCTAAAAAATAAGCAGATTTTTCATTTTTAATCTTATAAATATTATCTTTAATTGCACTATACATCGAATCATGCATTGACGGAACAAACAAAATAGGAGTGTTATGCCCATATGCAGTAATCAAAAGTGTTGAAATTAAATTATCAGCTATCTTAAATGCAAACTTACTTATAGTATTCGCAGTAGCCGGAGCAACCAATATCAAATCCTCAGTCGAATATTTAACATGCTCAATATCACCACTAAGACTAGTTACAACTTCACACCCCGTTGCAAATTCCATAGCATCACAACTCAATATCCCACACGCACTCTCACTCATAAAACATTTAACATCAACATCATTTCTTCGAAATTCACGCGCCAATTTAACACATTCAGTCGCAGCAATACTACCCGTTACACATAAAACAATTGAAACCATATCAAACAGCTACCCTAAAAAAAAAGAATTAAAACATATTATTAATTATGCATTAATCTGCAAATTATGAACCACATAATCAAATACTTTCATATCAGAATCAAATTGATCAGGAGGAGCACTATACAAAATAACATAAGCCTCATTATTATCATCAATCCAAATAGCCCTATGCTCTTTAACCGTGCCATTAATATCAGAAGTATAAGTATACTCCACACCTTCCATCTCACCAACAGCAACAGCACCCGAAGAACTCAAATTAAAAGAACTATCTTTCTGCATGGAAGTATACGTACTATTAACAAAACTATCAAAATTACCTTTAACCGCTTTTTTCTCAATATTAATTGTAACTCCCGCTACTTTATCAGAATTAATAGAAGAACTATCCGCAATAGAAACTACAGAAGCATTAGAATCCGATTTAGCAACACACCAATCAGAAGGAAATTTAACAACAACACCACCCTTAGACACCGTCTGAACTTCAGTACTATTATCTTTTGCAGCAGAAACACAATTAACAACACTAATTAACAAAACAAAAACTAAAAAAACCATCAATATTCTAACACTCTTTCTCATAAAAAAAAATCCCACCTAACTAAAAAAAAAAATAAAATAAAAAAAAAATCATTTCTCACTTAATTATATTCCTTAACACTTGAACTATATCCAGACCCTCCAGAACCAGACCCTTTAGATGAGGAATCACTATCTCCACCAGACGAATATTTATTACTAGAAGAATAACTACTTCCTCCTTCAGATGAATGATATTTATTACTAGAACCATCACTTTTAGAATATGAATCATGATCAGATTTAGAATCTGAATGTGAAGCTGAAAAACTATCCGAATCATAACTAGAACTTGAATACGTATCCTTCTTATAAGAACCTACATCATCATCATTATCACTACTAGAATAACTACTTGAGTTAGAAGTATTACCAGTAGTGTTATTTGTTGTATTCACAACTTCATGTACTTCCGGAAACGCAGTATCTTTACAAATAGCTTCCGCAGTAACACTAGATAACCCCTCATAATCAAAATTAAAAATACCATACCCAATTCCACAAGTAAAACCAATAACTAAAACCAAAACAGCAATTAATTTAAATGTGCTTGGATCCATAGGCTTTCTTTTAATTTTATTTAAATCCTTATCCCCTTTTTTAGGATTAATAATATACTTCTGAACTAAATCTTGCTTAGTCTGCTTATTTTTTTTAGTAAGTTCCTCTGGATTTTTCCTATTTAACGATGGAGGACTAGATCTTTCTTGCATTAAACCTTTATTATTTCTAGATTCATTTACATCAATAAAATGCAATCTCTCTTCATATTTAGCCTTAAAATATCTATATTTCTCTTCAGATATCTTACCATCTTCATAATCTTTTTCCAAACTACTCATTATCATTAGAAGTTTTTCCCTATCACTAACCATACCTCGCCCCATTTACCTCATTAATAAATACCTTTTTATACTAACATAAATTTATATTTAATCTAAATTAAATCTTTTTATAACTCAAAAATAAACAATTAACATATAAAAAAAACCACATTTTAGACTAATAAATCTATCCAATACAAAACAATAATATTTTAACCCAACTTAAAAAAAAGAAACAACAATATCTAACAAAAAAAAATCCAAATTTTTTATATCTAATCTATTGAGCTCTCATTAAACTCAGGATACGAACCTATAATTTTTAAAAAAGAAGTATTTTTATTAATTTTTTCTAAAATATCTGAAATAACAGGATCCTTTCTATGCCCATGAAAATCAACATAAAATAAATAATCACCTAAACCCTTTTTTGATGGTCTAGATTCTATTTTTGTCAAATTTATATTTTCTTTTAAAAAAATTCCGAGTATTTTATAAAGCTCACCAGGATTATCCTCAAATAATGAAAATATAATAGATGTCTTATCATTATTTGAAGGAAGCGAATCATCTTTAGATATAATTACAAAACGAGTTTCATTATTATCAACATCCTGTATGCCTCTAGCAATAATATCCAAATCATATAATTCAGCAGATTTACTGTTACCTATAGCCCCACTATTAAAATTCCCAATTATAGATTTTGCAGCATTCGCCGTACTCACAGAATAATGCAATTGAGCAGATATTCCTGATAAAAAATCCCTACACTGACCTAATGCTTGAGAATGAGAATAAACATCAGTTATATCTTCAAGTGAAGATCCTTTATTTACAATTAAACAATGATCAATAGGAATAATTATCTCCCCTGAAATTTTCAAATTAGATTTATGCGCAAATATATCTAATGTTTGACCTACAGCCCCTTCAATCGAATTTTCAATTGGAATAACACCACTAACACATTCACCTTCATCCACACTTTCAAAAACAGCAGGAATTGTACAATATGGAATAAGATTATTCCCTACCTTACTAGCAGCTTCATGAGTATATGTTCCCTTAGGCCCCAAAAATGAAATAGGTTTAATTATAAATGCCTCCCTAAACCACACCAAAAAAAAACAAAAAAAATAATAAAATAATAATTTCCAACATTATAGATATCTAATTAGGATTCTAATTGTGAAATTAATCTTAAAATATCTGTTTGTGTTACAATTCCCACAACTTTACTATCCTCAACTACTACAGGAAAACCATTATATCCCGTATCCATCATCATATCAGCAATTTCAGCTATCTTTGTATCTGGAGAGACAAATAAAGGTTTATCAGACATTATATCATCAACATATACATCTTTAATTTGCGCCTTTTGATACTTCTCAGGTACTTTTTTCTTAAAATCTATTAAAGCTCTTATTAAATCTTTAGAAGTTATCATTCCCACAAGCTTTTCATCAACTATAACAGGTAACCTACCAACCTTTTTATCCTGCATAACTCTTCTTGCATGAACTAATCTTTCATTTGATGAAACAGAAGTTATATCACATGACATTACATCTTTTACAAAAATCTTTTCAAATGCTTTTCCATTAGCTAAGGTGATGAAATCAGATTTAGAAACAATTCCCACTAATGTATGATCATCTAAAATTGGAAGTGAACCAATATTATTTTCTAACATTATGTCTACTGCCTCTTTTTGATCCATTGTTTCGGGTACTGAGATCACATCTTTAATCATTACAGATGAGATATGAATTCTTGAGGATGGGATATTTTCATATTTAGAAGATCCTAATTTATTTGCAATATCTTTTTCAGATATGATGCCTACTAATTCCTTTTGATTATTTTTATTGGTATTTACTACTAGTAAACGTGAGACATTATTTTTATACAATAATTTTAAAGCATCTGATAAATTTTGATCTTTATCAATTGTAATTAAATCTTCTGACATTAAATGTTTAATTTGCATATATAACACGCGGCATTTGTAATATTTTTCTTTTTTAGAACTTTTTTATTGCTTGTATAACATCTTTTTCTGTTATAATACCTATAATCTTATTATCTTTAACTACTGGCACTCCACCAATATTTTTTTCCATAAAAGTTAAACATAAATCGTTTAATGTTTCTTTCGGAGTTACTGATATTATATTTGTTTCCATTATGTCAGATAATTTATTATCTAGAATTTGAGATGCTTGATTTGTATTTATATTATCAAATAAGTCCTTTGCATTAAAAAATCTTATAATATCTGTTGATGTAACCATCCCTAATATTTTTTTATGTGCTTTAGAGATATCTGCTTCTCCACCTACTATTGGTATTCTTCTTAATCTGTTTCTTACCATAATCTTACATGCGCTTTCAATAGGTGTTCCAGGAGTAGTAGTAAATACTTTAGTACTCATATAATCTTGCACTATCTCATCTGTTAAAGCTATACCCAAAGATAAAGTTATATCTCTTTCTGTTACTATACTCACTAATTTATCTTCAGCATTTACAATTGGAATTGCCCCAATTTGATCAGCTAACATTGTTTCTATTGTTTTATCAATTGTTGATTTATTAGATAAAGTGATAACATCTCTTGTCATTATCTGCTTAACTGGTTCATTTATAGCAGCTAAAAAATTATCTTCATATTTATTCTCTATAATATTAAATTTATCTCCTCCACCTAAAAAATTCATAATATCTATCACAGTTACAATACCTAATACTTTCCCAGAACCTGGATCAGTTACAGGAAGCCTTCTAAATTCATGCTCCATCATTTTTTTAGCAGTATCTTTAATAGTAGTAGTAGGTGGTATAGATACTACATCTTCAGATGCTAAACTCATAATCTGACCATCTTTATCTGGAACATGACTTTCTTGTTCGTTTGATCCCCTATTTCTTGATTTTCTTAAATTAATAGCTGATTTATCTTTCATCTTACACACCCTCATAAAAAAAAGGTTTTTATTTTAGAAAAATACTTTTATCGGATATTTAATATTTTATGCATTTGTGGGATAACATAAACATCAAAATCTTTACCAATAATCTCTGAAAACTTAAATAATTTAGAATTGAGATTTTTCCACTTTTCAATTGGACTAGAAGGTTGTATTATTATTTTGAAATCACCCACTGTTTTATCTTTAAGCTTTTCTATTACCTTTTTTATTGTATTTGTTTCAGTTGTAGGCAACACTACAATTTTACAATATACTGGTATAGATTTTTCTATTAATAAATTTAGTGATTGAATTTCATTATCTAAAAATCGTTCACTATATTGACCATCTAAATGTTCAGGCAATTTAATATCCATTGAAACAATATCTAACCTTTCCATCGAATCAATATTATCAGGCAATGTTCCATTTGATTCTAATAATATTTTCAAATTAGTTTTTGATGCTAATTGATTTATAAATTCTGGATAAAGACTAGGTTCTCCACCTGTAAATGATAAAGTATCACAATCAGGTGTTTTAATTTTATCAATTTCTGCTAAAACATCATCCACACTCATCATTTTTCCTGATTTAATAGATTTACTATTATTTGTATCACAATAGCTACAATTTAAATTACAACCCGCAAATCTAACAAAAATCTGCCTTTGACCAATAAAAGAACCTTCTCCTTGAAAAGTTGAAAAAATTTCAATTATAGGAGCATCAATATTTTTCATAATCCATTTCCCGGGTAAACATGGCTCCCTGACCAATTCCTTCATTTACACATACAGAAATAAATTCTATATTAACATAATTTTTTATAAGTTTCTCAGCTAATATATCTGTAAAATACTTTGAAAGTTCCTCTGCTGAAGTATAAGGAAGAGGTAAAAATACACAATCCACTGAAGGAATAGAATACCTTTTTTTATCAATTTTAAAATCTACATTTTTTTGATTTTTGAGTTTTTCAATAAATAAATCATCTACTTTATAATCTTCAAATTCTATTAAATCATTATATATTGGAATTAATAGTTTATGATCTAATTTAGAACATATTTCTCGCGTATATTTTTTAATATCTTTAAAATCTACAACAAAATCGAATTTCCCCACTCTTTTACCCTGAATTTCAACATCAACAAAATATGAATGACCATGAATATAACCACATGATTCATGACCTGGGATAATATGAGCTGATGAAAATCTTAGATTAGATTGTACTCCATTAAGTATTATTTTCATAAATTACATAAACCTCTATAATAAATTTGTTTTAGATATATCTTTTTCAATTGTTTCAATTTCATCAATAAATCTATTTACCACATCAAAAATAAAATCATTCAAGGTGTTGGAATTAAATATTTCATGATCAATATCAAATAATCCAATAGTCTCAACATCACAAGGAGTTCCTTTATCTTCAATATTAACCGCAAAATGTATTTTCATAGAACTTAATGATGCCGTAGCTATCGAAATACTTAATTTACGACCATCTACATATATGTCATCTCCTTTTCTTGTAGATTTTATTCCCTTTTCAAATAAACATTCCCTAAATATCATTACAAGTAATCTTTGCCTTAAATAAACTATTTTCATATTGGATGGTTGACAATCAAAAAATTCACATATAAAATTAACCATTTTATCAGATTTAATTTCAAGACCTATATCAGCAAAATCTTTTAAATTATCAGGCATAATATTTACCGGACCAATCCATGTTATAATTGAAGAACCATAAATATTAAACTCTTTAAACGCCCATGAAGCATTAATTTGACTTCCATCATATTCCAATATATCATCAATATGTTTATGAGTAATAACCATGAATTATATGTTTAGATTGTATTTTTATATAAAAATTATTAATAGTATTAAAATAATGAACAATTTAACTTTTTTCTAATTTAAAGGAACTGTATCTATCCATAATATGAACATTTAAAGATTTTATAATTATATAAATATCTTTATCAACTTGAATATCCAATGATTGAAAAGAACTTCGTGTTAATAAACCTTTAAAGACTATTCCATCAACATCTACTGTTATCCCCATAATAGGACCAGAATATGTCACATCTATAACCGTACCCTTCAATATATTTTTTGCAGAAGAATTCATAGATTCATTAGAAAAAATTATATTCTCAGGACGAATAGTCACTAAAACATTAGTATAATCTTCTAAATGACTACAAACTTCCACATCACTACTAACCAATGTTATATTATCATTTATATTCACATTTACAAGATGATTCTGATTATTTTTTTTAATCTTTCCTTCAAAAACATTTTGAATTCCTACAAAATCTGCTACAAAATCATTAGCAGGCTTAGAGAAAACATTAAAAACAGAACCTATTTGATGTAAACTACCATTTTTCATCACACCCACCTTATCTGCTAAATTCCAAATATCATTAAAATTATGAGTTACATGAAGAAATGTAGTATTTTTTTCTTTACCTATCTTTTTAATAATTGAAATCAATTTATTTTGAGTAGACACATCTAATGCACTAAATGGTTCATCCATTAAAACCAAATCCGGCTCTACAATTAACGATCTTGCAAGAGCTGTTCTTTGTGATTCACCACCACTTAACGTTGTAACATCTCTTGTTAAAATATGATCTATTTCTAAAATTTTTGCAATTTCTTTAACCTTTTCATCCATTTCTTGTTCAGACAATTCCTTATTTCTTTTTAAACCATAAATAATATTCTCATAAACATTCATATTAGGAAAAAGAACATGATCCTGATATACAATCCCAATATGCCTATTTTCTGGAAGAATATTATTAATTTTCTCACCATTCAATAATATTTCTCCAGAATTTTCTTTATAAAAACCAATTATTGTTTCCAATAACACAGATTTACCAGAACCCGTAGGACCTATTAAAATAAGATATTCTCCTTTTTCTATAGATAAATTAATATTTTCCAATTTAAATTGACCTAAATCCACACACAAATCTTTAATTTCTAAAAACACTAATTAACCTACCCCCATTACTACTATACATATTGTTCTTTCACATATTTCTCCATCACTGCAATTGTAACAAATGATATAATCACTAATAATATTCCCGCCGTTATTGCCATATCAATATCACCAGTAGATAAATTAAGATACATTGCAATAGATAATGTTTCAGTTTTCATCAATATTCCACCACCCACAAACAAAACTGCTGCAAATGTCCCAATACATCTTGCTAGTGTAATTATACTTGTTGCAAACAAACCTTGTTTTGCTAAAGGCAATGTTACATTAAAAAATGTATCAGATTCAGAATACCCTAAACTCCTAGAGACAAACTCATACCTTGAATCAACATAATTAAAAGTAGAATAAAGCATTTTAATAGCATAAGGTAAAGCTACAAAAAACTGTGCAATCACTATTGCTGCACTATTAAACACTAAATTAACTCCAAAAAAACCCAACCATCTACTTATACCATAATTTCCTAAAAACATCAAAAGAGCAATACCAATTACAATCTCCGGAAAAGCCATAGGCAAATCTAAAATAATTTTAAAAAGCCATTTTAATCTAAACTCATACCTACTTAAAGTATAAGCCATAGGAATACAACATAAAATCACTAAAATCGCAGAAACTACCGAAGTCGAAAGCGTAAGTCCAATAGCAAAAATCATTTGCTGTGAAAATAACGCTTTTATAAAACCCTCATAAGTAGGTATCAAAAACATATTCCCAATAACTATAAAAAATAATATAGTTATTACAGAAGTAATTATAATAAATAACCATTCAAATTTAGATCTCATCTAATATCAACTTTTTATTTCAAAACCCCACTTTTCCCAAATCTCTTTACCTTCATCAGACATTAAAAACTCCTGAAATTTATGAGCAGCATCAGGATCATCTGCAAATTGAGTAACTCCAACTGGAATCGTACTTATACTATTATCCTCTTCAGGAATTTCAATAACTTCAATATTCTTAGCTTCATCCCACACAGTCATATCTTTCCAAATAATAGTTACATCAATATCCCCAGATATAACATAAGTTAACAATTGATTTACAGTTGTAGTCGTTACAGTTGGCCTTACCGTTAAATTATTTTTTTCAATAATCTCTTGAGATGTTTTACCTATTGCAGGACCATCTGATTCACCTAACCCTACTTTAATATCACTATTTTGCAAATCATCAAGACCTGTAATATTTTTAGGATTACCCGCCTGAACAACAATAACAGGTATATTCTCAGTTATATTTTTCACACTACCATTATCCATATAACCATTTTCCATCGATTTACCCATATATTTATATGCTGCAGGTAAAAACACATCACCTTCCTTTTGAGTTTCTAACATAGAAAATAATTCCCCACTTCCACCATATTTAACATTCACTTCAATATTCGGATATTTCTCATTAAACTTCTCAACAAGCTCAGGACATACCTTACTAAACCCCGCTCCAGCTAATACTTCAACACTAGATTTTTCATCAGAACCATCATTCCCTATAGCTCCACTAAAATACAAACCAACTATAATAACTATAACAGCTATAATTAAAAAAACAAAAAATATTCGTTTATTATTCATATAAAAATCCCCAAATAAAAAAAAAATAGAAATTAACTTTTTCCCATATTTTACTTATAATATATAATAATCCAATTGTACAATATAAAATTTATTACATTCAATCTAATAATTTAATAATAAAAAAAAAACTTTTATATTTATTTTCTATTTAGATAAACAATATAAACTTTAATAATATTTAATTCATAATATTACTTTAAAAAAAAAAACATAAGGAGCGTGATACATAATGGAAACTGTAAGAACACGTGATTTTATTTATACAACAGACGAATTATATTTCGCATCTACAAACTATATTCATCCAAATGAAAGATATATTTCATTTCTCAGATATATACCTGATCCAAAAGGAGATAGAGAAAAAAATGGTAAAAGATATAGAAAAGTAAATTCCAAAGAAGCATATGAATATTTAAGTAAAAATTATCCAGAATATTTATATGACTGCAATATTACTAATAAAAAAATGATGGGTGTTCCATTAAATAAAGTTAAAAAAATTTTAAAACCTCAAAATCGCCTAAAAGCTATAAGAGACACAATAGAAAAAGGCGGTAAATTAAAAAATCCTGAACTTTCATCTAAATTATATGATTTAAGTAGTTTTTTTCATTATGTTGCAGGAATTGATTATGAACATTTAGGAATAACTGGATCAATATTACCCGGTCTTCATAAAAAAGATACATCTGATTTAGATTTTGTAATTTATGGTCTTAAGAATCATAGAAAAGCCATATATGCCTTTAAAAAAAATAGAGGAAAAGAAGTTTATATTCCCGAAATAAATAAGAAAATTCAGTTAAATAAAATTGAAAATAAATTTTGGGATTTCCTATACGATAAACGAATGAAAGATTCAAGTTTAACAAAAGATGAATTTAAATGGTATGAAAATAAAAAAGCTAATAGAGGAACAATTGATGGTGTTCTATTCGATATTTTAGCAACTAGAGATTATAATGAAATATCTGGCAAATGGGGAGATACTATTTACGAACCCATAGGGACATCTACTATTCAATGTAAAATTAAAAGCGCATTAGGCGCTTTCGATAATCCCGCAGTATACTCTATTGAAAACTTAAAAATTATTGATGGAATAGATGTACCCCTATCAGAAATCGTATCATTTACACATACTTACGCAGGCCAAGTAATAGATGGTGAGGAAGTTATTGCTAAAGGTAAAGTAGAAAAAATAATTAGAGATAATTATCCAAATTTTTATAGATTAGTAGTAGGTACATCAAG
>CANQZY010000009.1 GCA_947628455.1 uncultured Methanobrevibacter sp. | reverse complement strand
GGAAGTGAAATCTCTTTATTTTGAATTAATAGATTATTATATATATTTTCGTTTAAAATTGGAATTGGAATGGCTATTGTATCATATATTTCTCCTCCTTCCGATGTTTTAAATCCTCCTAAATATAATGATTCCATTTCTTTTAAATCACCACTACATGATAAATTTGGTTTTTCTTTCGAACTTCTAGTTCCATTTCCAAGTATTAATGCTTCAGCTCCATTTAAAAGTATTTTTAATCCAAAATTTATTATTTCTTGTTTAGGATCATTTGCAAGGGGATTTATGTCTCCACATCCCGAAAAAGTTAAACCTTTAAAAGGTCCTGCTAATGGAATAGCTGAAAATATTGAAGTTACAGATTTTTTATCAGGATTAGTAAATGCTGTATAATTTTTAAAACCCATTCTGGTTCCTATTATTTGCCCTCTAATTATATCATCTATAGTTATATCTGTTTCAATTATTTTTCCTTCAATTGTTTCTATTTTTACATTAATTCTTTTTCCTTCTAAAATATCTTTAAGCAAAAATCCTCCACCATAATTAGAATCATTAATAGATTTTGATGTTCCATGCAATATTAAATCAACAGATCCTAACCATTCATTTGGACATGGCCCTATGTTTGCTGGAACATCATTTAGATAAATATTTTTAGCTCTCATAAAAATTCCTGGTTTAGTTACTTGGAAATTTAAAATCGCTGCTGTTCCACTCATTACGCCGCATGTTCCAGTTGTTACTATATCTACTTCATCAAAGGTTGGTGTTTTTTCTTCTTTAATTAATTGTTTAAATTCTTCAGCTGTGTAAATATTAGCTTCCTGATTTTTTATTTTTTCATTAATTTCAGATAGTGTTCTATTTTTCAATTAAATAACCTCATTTATTGGATTTTGCCGAATGTATCTCCTCTAAGGCCTCTTCTTAAGGTTTCTAAGGATGTTATATCTTCAGTTTTAATATTTCCCAAGTTAACATTTTTTCCAATTTTTAAAATAAAGAAAATTTGCTGTTCTTTATTTGGAGCTTCCCATATAATTTTATCTCCATTTACATTATCCAATATTAAATCTATTTCATCTTCATTTGCATTTCCAGATTTATCATATATTCCTATATTTTTTCCACCTTCTCTTGATTCTACTATTACAAATGAGGATCCTGCTTCTAGTTCTTTATTCATTTCGTTTATTCTTTCATTGATTTTTATTTCTTTATCTAATTTCGGATTCTTTTTACCCACTTCTGAAATTATTTGAAAGCCTTTATTTTTTCCTATTTTGATTAATTCAAGTTTTTTTTCATGTGGAATATGAATTGATCCGTCAGAAATTTCTATTGCAGTAAATCCTATTTCTTTTGCTTCATTAAAAAATTCATTTAATTTATTTTGACTGTATGCTATTTCGAATAATGTTCCTCCAGTATATGGAGTAATATTGTAAGATTTATACATTTCAACTTTATTTTTTATTAGATCTTTTTCATAAACAGCTGCTGTTCCCCATCCAAATTTAATAAAATCTATATAATCCGCTGTTAATTTAACTAAGCTTTCTGCGGATTCTAATCCTAATCCTTTATCAAGAACCATTGTAATACCTTTAGTTCTTGGTTTTTCTTCTCTTGAAATTGATAAAAAATTAAATGATTTCATAATATCACTATAGTTATAATTAATTATACCATAATTAATATATTAATATAAATTTCTATTAATTAATATATATTTTTATGATTAATATTATACATTTTAATTATATTAAATTAAATAATTATTAAATAATGTTTAAAGAAAAAATAGATATAAATGAAACTCATATAAGGCTAGTTACAGATTTAAAGAATAATTCTCTTAAATCTTATATATATCAAATTAGAGAACAATTAAATAATTATATTCAAAAAAATAAAGATTTTTTAATATCATTTACACCAATAAAAGTAGAAGATAATAATATTCCTGAAATTATTAAAACAATGGAAAAAGCATCCCGAATTTCTGATGTTGGGCCTATGGCCACAGTAGCAGGAACAATTTCTCAATTATCTCTTAATTATCTAATAAAAAATAAATCAAAAAATTCTATTGTAGAGAATGGAGGAGATATAGCTTTAATAAATAATAAAAAAGTCATATGCGGAATCTATTCAAATAACAAAATTCTCGGAAATAACATAGGATTTAAATTAAAACCTCGAAAAAAGCCACTTGGAATCTGTTCATCTTCAGGAAAAATAGGACATTCAATAAGTTTTGGAAAATCGGATTGTGTAACCATAATTGGAAATAAATCTTCAATATGTGATGGTCTTGCAACAAGAATAGCAAACCAAATTAAAGAAGAAAATAGTGAAATAGCTATTAATAATGCAATAGAATGTCTAGAAAGATATAAAGAATATTTTGATAGTGCACTAATAATTTATAAAGATAATGTTGCGACATTTGGAAAAATTCCAAAAATTGTGAAAACTAAAGACTTTAAATACAATAAATTATAGTGAAAGATAATATGAATTTAGGAATTATAGGTTTTGGAAATATTGGAAAACTTATTTATGAAAATTTAATTAATACAGAGTTTAATAAAAATAATAAAATATTCATATCAAATAAAAATAATCCAAAAGGTATTACTAATACATATTTAAGTAAGAATAATACAGAAATAGCAAAGAAATGTGATATTATAATTATATGTGTTAAAACACCTCAATTATTAGATGTGTTAAAAGAAATTAAACCTAACTTAAATAAAAATAAACAAATTATTCATACTTGCGCTGGCATAGATTTTAAAGATATTAACAAAATATATGATGGACCTATTAGTTGTGTAATTCCATCAATTGCTTCTAGTGTAGTTAAAAATAGAAAACAAAACGGAATTTCAATTTTATATCATTGTAGGAATGTGGATAAAAATTCAAGAAAAATTATTGAAAATATATTTTCTAAATTTAGTTATGTAAAAAATGTTGATAATTTTAAAGATTTAAAATTAATGACAATAACTACTAGTTGTATGCCAGCTTTTATAGCTCAATTAACTGGATTTTTATCGAAAGAATTATCTAAATATTCAAATATTAATATTGAAGAATTTAATGAATTATTATATGAAACTATTCAATCAACAATTAATATATTGAATAGCGATACTTTAAATGAAAAAGAAATTATTGAAAAAGTCGCGACAAAAAAGGGAATAACACAAAAAGGTTTGAATTATCTTAAAAATGAAGTTCCAAGTGTTATAAATAATTTAATTAATAAATTAATCTAAATATGTTATTATTTTTTTTAAAAAAATAGTTATATTAGGAGTGAATATTTTTTTAAAATATTGGGATAAGTTTAAATAATATATAAATAGAATTAGTAAGTATATTAAGATTTAATTTTGTAGATAGTTAAATATTATTAAGAAGGGATAGGTATAAAATGTATAAGGATGAGATGATACAATTACATCAATTTTTAGTTTATGTTTTAAAATATTTAACTGATAATGATAAAACAAGTTACGATTGTAGTGAATATATTTCTCTTAATATAAGTCCACATCATATTCATAAAACTAAAGCAGAACATAAACATGCAATATTTATATTATGTAAAATTATTTCTGATGTTGTTGTTGATAAAGATAGCAATTCCATACCAACAAATGTATGTAATTCTTTAGCGGAGTTAGTATCAAGATCTGAAAAAGTGCTTAAAACAGCTTAAAATATATTTTCTTTTTTTTAATATATCTATTTTATTGAATTTTATTGTATTAAAAAAGGAAAAATAAGATTAAGTATATAATCTTATTTTTTTTTATAATTTTATATCTTCTTTATATAATTTTTTAGCTTCTTCTTCTTTTTTAATTTTTTCTTCTTTGTATTTCATTTCATCTTGTTTTGATGTTTCAGAATCCATATAAATCATCTCCTTTTTTTATATTAATAATTAATAATTATATATCTATTAATTACACATATAATAGAATATATTATATTATATAAATATTTCTATTAGTAAAATTTTAATATTACATTTAACTATAACTATCATAATCAAGAAAAGTAGGTGATTGAATGTCTGTTAAAAGAATGCTTTGTTTAATTGATGGTGAACATTATATTCCCGTTACTAAATCTGCTATTGACACCTTAAATAATATAGAATATAATGATATTGCAGCAGCTGTTTTCATTGGCGGAACAGAAAAATTAAGAGATAATGATGAAAATTCTTATTCAGATATATTAGGAGTTCCAGTTAGATTTAGTAAACAAAAAGACATACCCTATGATTTAATAAAAGATATGATAAAAGTTTATAATGTTAATACTGTTTTTGATTTAAGTGATGAACCAATTTTAGATTATCCTAAAAGGTTTCATATTGCATGCAAAGTTCTTGCAGAAGGAGTAACTTATGAAGGTCCTGATTTTAAATTTGAACCTGTAACACAATATGAAATTGCTGAGAAACCTTCAATTAAAATTCTTGGAACTGGAAAACGTGTAGGAAAAACTGCAGTTTCAGGATTTGTATCAAGATTAATAGATGAGAATGGTTATAATCCATGTGTTGTAGCTATGGGAAGAGGAGGACCTGAAGAACCTGAAATAGTTCATGGAAATGAAATTGATATTACTCCGGAATTTCTTTTAAAAGAATCTAATAAAGGTATACATGCAGCTAGTGATCATTGGGAAGACGCTTTAATGAGTAGAATTTTAACTATTGGTTGTAGACGTTGTGGTGGTGGAATGGTAGGAGAAACATTTTTAACTAATATGAAAAAGGGAGCTCATATTGCTAATAAAGTTAATTCTGATATTATAATATTTGAAGGTAGTGGAGCTGCTATTCCTCCGATTAAAACAAATAAGAATATTGTATTAGTTAGTGCTAATCAACCTATAAATAATATTATTAAGTATTTTGGACCTTATAGAATTCAATTTGGTGATTTGATTATTCTTACAATGTGCGAAGAACCAATGGCAAATCCAGAAAAAATAAAATATATTGAAAATATTATTCATAAAATTAATCCTGATGCTAAATTAATTTCTACTGTTTTTAGACCTAAACCATTAGGTAATATTAAAGATAAAAAAGTTTTATTTGCAACAACTGCTCCTAAAGAAATTCAAAATAGATTGAAAGAATATTTAATGCTTAATTATGATTGTGATGTTATAGGAATGACTTCTAATTTAGCTAATAGACCACTTTTAAAAGAAGATATTGCAAAATATATTGATAAAGCGGATGTTTTGTTGACTGAACTTAAAGCAGCTGCTATTGATGTTGCTACTAAGGTTGGTATGGAGGCTGGTTTAGATATTATTTATTGTGATAATATTCCTATTCCTATAGATTACACTTATCCTGATTTATCTAAATCTATTATTAATTTAATTGATTCGGCTATTTTTGATTTTAATAATGAGATTAATGATTAAATTTTAGTTTTATTCTTTTTTTTAGTTAATTTTATATGTAAGTAAGTAATTACTAACATAATGGAAGTCCCAATTGATAAAACATCCCAAAAAATAATGAATGCAACTATTAAACTTTTAGAAAAACATGGAATAACAGAAACCACAACAGCTAAAATAGCTAAAACTGCAGGAGTTAGTGAAGTTACAATATTTAGAAAATTCAAAAATAAATAAAATTTACTAAAAACAACAAAAAAAATATTATTTAAACTATTTTTTGCAACAAATAGATAAAATATTTGAATATAATAAAAATAAAGAACTTTCTAAACTTCTAAAAGATATATGGTGGAATATTGTAGATTTTTTAAATGAAAATATTAATAATTCAAATCTCAATAGAAGAAAAACTAAAAAAAGAAGACAGTCAAGTAATAACAGAAATTTCTAAAAAAATAATCAATAATTTAAATATAATTTTTCAAAAAAAAAATAGAAAAAAAGAAATAAGAAAAATTAACACTAAAGTAGCTGCTTTAATTATTTATAGCATGATTTTTCAATCAGTATTATTATGGAAATTTTTTCGGGAAAGAACCTGTTAAAGATTTAGATACATATTTTAGATGACTTCCTTAACATTTTATTAAATGAATATTATAGTATTAATAGGAGAAAATTAATGTCAATAAACAAAATATTTCAAATATTTAAAAAAGATATGAAATCAACGATAAAAAATCCGGCAGTTATACTAACCATAATTGTTATTATATTATTACCTTCACTTTATGCAATTTTAAACATTGATGCATTTTGGGATCCTTATGGAAATACAGAGAATATGGACTTTGCTATAGTAAACAATGATAAAAATGTAACATATAATAGTCAATCATTAAATTTTGGAGATCAAATTGTAGGTGAATTAAAAAATAATAATGACTTTAACTGGACATTTGTAAGTGAAAAAAAAGCAATGAATGGTCTAGAAAATGGTTCTTATTATGCTGCAATTATAATACCTAAAAATTTTACACAAAATGTTTTATCTATAGATTCATTAAATCCCACAAAAGCTAATTTAACATATATAATAAATGAAAAAACAAATCCTGTTGCAACAAAAATGTGTGAAAATGCAGCTAATATGATTCAATCAAAAATAAATTATAATATCGTACAAACTGTTGATTCTGAAGCTTTTAAACAATTAACAGCATTGGGTGCTGTTTCACAACAACCTATGTTAAATTCACTTTCCCAAGTAAATTCTAGTAATGTTGAAGATTATTTTTACTCACCTGTTGATTTAGATAAACAAAAAACAGTATCTACTGATAATTATGGATCTGATCTAGCTCCATTTTATATAGCTCTTTCAATTTGGGTTGGAGGAATTATTTGTGTTGCATTACTTAAAACAAGATATTTAGACCAGTCTTCATATTCTCCTTTAGAAGTATACTTTGGAAAAATGGGATTATTCATAATTTTAGGTATTCTACAATCAACTGTAACTTTAATTGGTTGTTTTTGCCTTGGAATTCAAATGGAAAATCCATTAATGTTTGTACTTGGAGATTATCTAATAACGATAGTGTTTATTATATTAATATATTCATTTGTTTCTTTAATTGGTAATGCTGGTAAAGCACTAGCAATTTTAATTTTAGTTCTTCAAATATCAACAACAAATGGAATTTACCCAATTGAAGTAATGAATTCTTTTTTCCAATATTTAAGTCCATACATGCCAATGACATATGGAATTAATATTATTAGAAATGCACTTTTAGGAATGTATTGGCCTACATTTAAAACAGGAGTTTTAATAATGTTTATAATACTTGTTATAATCATAATCATTAGTATATTAATAAAAGAGAAATTTGATAAATCGGTTAATAAGTTTGAACAATTAATTGAAGAATCAGAATTGTTTTAGAAATCATTTTTTTTATATTTTTATAATAATATTTTTTTTTCATATATATTTATAATATACTTAAAACATACTATTATCAATGATTTCTATAGCTGTTGGAGTTGGTAAAAATAATAATATTTTGAAAGCTATAGAAAAATTTGATAATATAGAGTTTAAATTAGCATATGATGATCGTTGTCTATTAAATTATATTTTAGATTCTGAAATTGATTGTGTTATTCGAGGTTCACTGCCCGCTTCTAAGGTGATATCGCAGCTTAAAAAGAAATTTTCAGATATTTTTAGAGCTACATATATTCAGGATAATAATCATGAATTTTTAATAGCTCCTGTAGGAATTGATGAAGGAAATGATATTAATGAAAAACTTAGAATTGCTATTAATTGTAGTAATTTTCTAGAGAAACTTTCAATTAAACCAAAAATAGCTGTTCTTTCAAAAGCTCGTCAAGGAGATTATGGTAGAAGTAAGGTAATAGATAATTCAATAAATGAAAGTAATAAATTAGAAGAATTTATACAAGAAAAAACATCTTTTAATGTTAAAAATTATAATATTCTTATAGAAAAGGCTATAAATGATAATTGTAATATATTAATTGCTCCTAATGGTATTATTGGCAATTATTTATTTAGAACATTAGTTTTAGTTAATAAATGGTCAAGTTATGGAGCTGTAACTTTTGGATTAAATAAGATATATATTGATACTAGTAGAGATCAAAGTGTTGAAGGTTATATTCGATCAATTCAATTAGCTTGTAAATTACATAAACTTTAAATATTAAAATATTTACACTTTAAAAAGGTAATTAATATGGCTGAAAATATATTTTATAAAATATATGAATGGTATATTTCTCGTAATTTAGATTTTGATAAAATGCCTAAACATGTAGCTATTATTATGGATGGAAATAGAAGATATTCTAAAATACAAGGAGATATAGATGTTATTAAAGGTCATGAAATTGGTGTTGATACTTTAGAGAAAGTCTTAGATTGGGTTATAGAACTAGGAATTGAAATAATTACTGTTTATGCATTTTCAACAGAAAATTTTAACCGCCCACCCCATGAGGTTAATGGTTTAATGGATCTTTTTGTGAAAAATTTTAAAAGATTGGTAAATCATAAAAAAATCCATAAAAATGAAGTTAAAGTTAAAGTTGTGGGAAAAACTGAATTATTACCTGAAAATGTTAAAGAAGCTATTGAAGAAGCTGAAAAAGCAACTGCACATTATAATAAAAGATTATTCAATATTGCCATTGGTTATGATGGTCGCTTAGAAATTGTTGATTCTATTAAAAAAATTGTTAATGATGTTGAAGAGGGTAAAATTAATAAAGATGATATTGACGAGGAATTAGTTAGTAAAAATCTTTATACTGAAGGTTTAGACGATCCCAACTTAATTATTAGAACTAGTGGTGAGGAAAGATTAAGCGGATTTTTGCTTTGGCAATCTTCATATTCAGAGCTATATTTCTGTGATAGTTTATGGCCAGAACTTAGAAAAGTTGATTTTTTAAGAGCTATGAGAGCTTATCAAGAAAGAGAAAGGAGATTTGGAATATAATGATAGATACACATTGTCATATTAATTTTGAAGATTATAATAATGATAGAGATGAAGTTATCAAAAGATCTCAAAATACATTAGATGCTATAATAAATTCAGGAACTAATATTGAGGAAAATAATAATGTTTTAAAATTATCTAAAGAATATGAAAATTTTATATATCCCACTTTTGGTTTTCATCCTGTAACTTCACAAGATAGCACTCAAAATGAAATTAACAAGACTCAAAAACATTTAATCGAAAATATTGATAACATTTTAGCTATTGGTGAAGTAGGGATGGATTATTTTTATGTTAAAGATAAAAAATTAAGACAACGTCAAAAAGAAATTTTCACAAGTTTTATTGATATAGCTAATGATTATAAAGTGCCTCTTTTAATGCATGTTCGTGATTGTGAAAAAAAAGCTTTTAATATTCTTGAAGATTATGATAATATTCCTTATGTCATTTTTCATTGTTTTAGTGGAAGTTTAAAAACAGCAAAACGTATAATGGATAAAGGAAATTATTATATGAGTTTTTCTACTATGATTTGTTATTCAAAAAGACATCAAGATCTTATAAAAGATATTTCTCTTGATTATATTTTAACAGAAACTGATAGTCCTTATTTAGCTATGACAAAAGAAGAAAGAAACGAACCAATAAATGTTGAAAAGGCTATTGAAAAAATAGCTGAAATTAAAAATATTGAAAAGAATGAAGTTGATAGAATAACTACTAAAAATGCTGTTAAAGTATTTAACTTATAATTCATTTAATAATTTTTCAGTTTTATTTTCTAAATTCTTAAGTTCTTTTAATAATTTAATATATATGATATTAGACTCTTTGGAATTTTCAATATAATCTATAGCTAGTTTTTTTGTTTTTTTAGATATAGATTTTGATTGAACTAAATTAATTAATAATGATGAAATAGAATTAATTATTGTTTCCATTTTTAACAACTCAGCTATTTTATTATCTCTATTATCACCGTTGTTTTGTGTTATTGATTCTTGAATAATATTACTCTTAAGAACTAATATTGTATTTTCAGTGAAATTTAATTTATTTAAAAGTGCTAATTTTATGTTTTTTATCTCTATTTTGTTAAAATTGTGGTATCTTTGGAGAAGATGAATATTTTGTTGTTTTATGGTTTTTGGAAATATTTTATAATTCATAAATAATGAAATTGAACAACCTATTATAATATAAATAAGCCTTTCTATTAAAGTAGCATTTATTGTAGTAGAACTTTCAGCTAATAAAAGAGATACAATTGTGATAAAAATTATCTGCCGGTCATATTTATGGATAGTTGTAAATATATAAGCAAATCCTAAAACACAAATAAGAATAATTAATGTTGGAGCAAAATTAAAATAAAAAAGTGCTGTTTTTAATAAAAATAAATTATCTAAAATAACGAAAATAATAATTCCCATAACTGTTCCTTTAATTCTTAGTCTTGCTTTTTTAAATGTATTGTCAAGACATGGTTGAAGAATAGCTAAAATAGTATATTCTATCCAACTAATATTCGGAATATTAAAATAAAATCCAATAAATTCTATGATAGAAATTGAAATAGCTAATTTTAATGCGAAAGTGAATTTAATTGAATTAACAGTAAAATCTTCTTTTAAAATGGATAAAAGTTTAAATCTGTAAGGAATTTTTGTAACATTATATTGTGTAGTGTTAGGATTACCTAGTTCGTAACTAATGATTTTAATGATATATAAAAGCAATGGCTTAAAATTAAGATTTTCTTTTATGAAGTTATTTAAAATTTCTTTAATTTTTTTAATATTTTCTATATTAATAGTTAATTTAGTTATTAAAGATTTTAATTTTATTAATTCCTCTTTTGTAAAATTTTCCTCTATCAGCAAAATTTCAATTTGTTCTAAAGAGGTTGTGATATTTAAGATTGCTGTATAAATTGGTTTTGAAAATTGTTCTTCTTTTAAATTTGTATCTATTTGAGCTCTTATTAAAGTGATGTTTTTATCAATTTCTGTTTCATCAATTTGTTTATTGCCAATTTTATAATCAACTATATTTCCAATATCTTTTAAAATAGTAATTAAGCTATTTTTAATCGATTTAGAAAATTTATTTTTATTCACAAGAATATTTAAACAAATAACAAATAATGATCCTACAACTAATGAAATTAGTCTGATATCTAAATAATCAATTGTAATAGGTTTTGACAGTAAAAGTAAAAAGCCTAATATAAATGGATAGTAAATTGGATTTTCCAAATTATGAGTAACTACATATGTAATTGAAAATACAATTAAAAATATTATGAAAAATCCTAAAAATGGAAGATAAAAACTAATAAATGCCCCAATAGCTAAAATTAAATTTATAATTGTTATAATTAAAAGATTTTTAAGAGGTTTACACGATAAATCTCTTTTTAGTATCATAACAGAAAGTAGAATAATAAATATTGCTACAACACTATTTTCATTGCCAAAAGTTAATATAAATAAAGTATAAAATAATATTAGAATTATTAATAAACTCATAATTTTTAGCAATTTTTTAGATATCATATTTTTAATAATTACTATTAATTCTTATAAAGTTTTTATGTTAAAGTTATGAAGTTAAAAAAAAATCTAAATGTTTTAACAAAGCCACTTTTTATATAAAACTATTTATATAGTTTTATTAAATTTATTTAATGGTGATGAAATGAAACCTTATGTAATATTAAGCGCTGCAATGACATTGGATGGTAAAATTGCCACAAAAACGGGTAGTTCTAATATATCTTCTAAAGAAGATTTGATTAGAGTTCATGAACTGAGAAAAGAAGTTGATGGAATAATGGTGGGAATTAATACTGTTATTTCTGATAATCCTAAATTAACTGTTCATAAAATTGATGCTAAATTAGAAGATAATCCTGTGAGAATTATTGTAGATAGTAGAGCAAGAACTCCAATAGCTGCTAAAGTTACTAATAATGATTCAAAAACAATAATTGCTGTTGCAAATAATTATAAACATGATTTTATTACAAGTAATAGATATGATGCTTTAAAACAAAGAGCCGATATATTTTTTAGCGGTACTAATAAAGTAGATTTATCTGCTCTTTTAGATTATTTATATCAAAAAGGAATTAAATTGTTGATGTTAGAAGGAGGATCAACATTAAACTTTGAAATGATTAAACAAGGATTAATTGATGAAATCAGAGTAGCTATTGCTCCAATGATTGTTGGTGGAATTGACGCTAAAACTTTATTTGGGGGAAGCGGATTTGACACAATAGATGAAGCTGTTAGCTTAGAATTTATTGACTCTAAAATTATTGGAGATGATTTAGTTCTTAAGTATAATGTTTTAAATGCAAGATCATAGAAGTTTTTTAAAGAATAATTCTTTTTAAACTTTCTAAAAAATTAAATTAAAAGGGAATATTTTTTACAACAACAATATTTACATAATGAATTTTCTTCTTTAATAAAATTAGTTCGTCCTTTACAATAAAAAACATTATTCTTTAAAAAAACATTAAATTTTTTAGAATATCCATATGGATGTAGTGGTTTTAAAGCTATAAAAACTAAATAAAGACTTATATATTTTATTAAATTTTGATTTTCTTCATCATGGAAATTATATTTAGAGAAATAAAGATCAATATCATTTTTTAATTTTTGTATTTTAGAGTCATTAATTTTAAAATCCTCAGATAATTCTATATTATAGATTTCATCATATATTTCAGAATTATATCTTGCAAGTTCACGTATAATAGGATCATTATATCTTTCATCAATTGCCTTATTTTTAAGATAATCAATATTATAATCTTTTATTTTTTCTCTTATTTCTTTTAATAGTGATAATGCTCTCATAATTTATTAATTAATTTTCTTGGATTATCGATGATAGTTTTTAGCGCTTCTTTTTCATTTAAACCTGCTCCTAATGCTATTTCATATGATTTTTTAAATGTAATCAAGTCATCTGGAGAATGTGTATCTGTATTTACAAGTAAATTATTTCCAATTTCTTTAGAAATATTTACAACATGCCCATTAGATAAACAATGACCTTTACGAGCACTTATTTCTAAATAAACATTATTTTTTTTTGCTAATTCAGCTTCTTGTTTAGTGATTAAACCAGGATGTGCCAAAATATCAACATATTCAGACTCAACTGCCGCACGATTTGTTCCTTTAATAACAGGTTCATTTAATGTTTCACCATGAACCACAACAATTTCAGCACCTAACTCTTTAGCATATTTAGCTATTTTGTCAATTGAAGTTACAGGAGCATGAGTTACTTCGGCTCCTAAAATCACTCTAATATTCCAATTTTCATTAATATCATCAATAGCTTTTTGAATTTGAGTAATAATATCTAAATTAGAATAATCGACATGATCAGTAATAGCTATTACTTCATGATCTAAATTTTGAGCTCTTCTAGCTAATTCCGAAGGCAATAATTCACCATCACTAAATAAAGTATGCATATGCAAATCAATTCTTTTATTCAACCTTTTATCTCCCTTTTTATATTGTCACACTATAAGTTTATTAAAAATTATAAATAAATTTAACTAGCAGTGAAAAAAAATGAGTGTTTTTGTATTTGTACCAGCACATATTACTGGTTTTTTTAGTATTCATGATAATATTGATCCTTTAAAAAAAGGTTCTACTGGAGTTGGTGTTCTTCTTGATAAAGGAGTTAAAACTTCAATTAAATATACTAAAAAAGATGAAAATTCAATTAAAATTAATGGTGAAATTGATAGTTATAATCAAAATATAATATTGAAAGTTTTAGAATTATTAGATATAGATCAAAATGTTAAAATAGATCAAGAGATTCAAGTCCCTATTGGATCAGGTTTTGGAACATCAGCTGCATCAGCACTATCCGTAACCATTGGACTATCCGAAATTTTTGATTTAAATAATGATTTAATAAAATGTGGTCAAATTGCGCATTTAGCTGAAATTAATCTGAGTTCAGGTTTAGGAGATGTCTCTGCACAAATGGGAAAAGGAATTGTAATTAGAAAAAAACCAGGAGCGCCTGGAATTTGTGAGATAGAAAGTAATATTGAAGAATTATATGTAGGTTGCAAATGTTTTGGAGAAATTTCTACTAAATCTATAATAAATAAACCTTATTTTAAACAAAAAATATATGATATAGGTATTAAAATTCAAAATGAATATATTAAGAATAAAACACCACAAAATTTTATTGAAAAATCATTAAAATTTAGTGAAAATACTGATCTTATAACAAAGGAAGTAAAAGTAGCTGTTAACAAATTAAACAAAAAAGATGATATATTAGGTAGTTCTATGGCTATGTTAGGAAATACTATATTCGCTTTTTCAAAAAATAAAGAATCGTTATCTGGATTAAATCTTTATAAAATTAATAATAAAGGAATTATAACATGATAAAACTTAGTTATGATATAGAAATATATAGAAAACAATTATTAAGCATGATAAAAGAAAAAGATACTATAATTGAATTAGGTTGCCATGTGGGGAAAACAACTGAAATTATTCTAAATGAACTTAATAACTGTAAACTAATATCATTAGATAATAGTCCAGAAGCTATTGATATAATGGGTGAAATGGCTGTTAAAAATAAAAACTTGAAGTTTATTTTTGGTGATGTGCGCCTTCATGATAAAATTCAGGAAGTATATTATTTAACTAAAAAATGTGATGTATTGTCTATTGATTTAGGTGGAGGTTATCATCCAGATACTGTTTTTAAAATTTTTTATATTTGGTCGTCCACTTTTAAACCAAAAAAAACATTAATAAGAAATAAAGGTTTAATTGATTTCTGTAATAGTATAGAAATATCTAATGAGAAATATCAATCTTCTAAAGGATATCTAGAATCTTGTGATGATGGAGGAATCCCTCCTCAAATAAAAGAATTTGAATTATGGACATCTAAAGTAAAATATTAAATAAGATTAACAAAAATAAATAAAATATAAATTGAGGTAATATTATGATTGGAAAAAAGATTCGTTTAGAAAGAATCATTAATAGAGATACTGGAAGAACTGTTATTGCACCAATGGATCATGGTGTTTCAAATGGTCCTATGAAGGGAATAATTGATATAGATAAAACAATTGAAAGTATTTCACAGGGAGGAGCTGATGCTGTATTAATGCATAAAGGTATAGTAGAACAAGGCCATAGGGGTTATGGTAAAGATATTGGTCTTATTGTTCATTTATCAGCTAGCACTTCTCTTGCACCTGATCCAAATGACAAGGTAATCGTCACATCTGTAGAAAAAGCCATTCAACTTGGAGCAGATGCAGTTTCTGTACATGTAAATCTTGGATCAGATACCGAAAGTAAAATGCTTCAAGAACTTGGTGAAATATCTGAAATTTGCAGTCATTGGGGAATTCCATTAATTGCTATGATGTATCCTCGTGGACAAAGAGTTAAAAATGAAAATGATGTGGAATTAGTCAAACATGCAGCGAGAGTAGGATCCGAACTTGGAGTAGATATTGTAAAAACTAATTATACTGGTAGTCCAGATAGTTTTAAAGAAGTTATTGATGGAGCATTAGTACCTGTAGTTATTGCTGGGGGTCCTAAAATAGAAACTGATGAAGAGCTACTTCAAATGGTAAAAGATTCAATTGAAGTAGGAGGATCAGGAGTCGCATTCGGACGTAATTTATTCCAAGCAGAAAATCCTGGTAAAATAACTCGAGCAATTTCAGAAGTAGTTCATAATGATTTAGAAGTAGATGAAGCATTAAAATTTTTAAAATAAAAAAAAGTGATTTTAGTGAAAAATAAATTCTCTTGGATAATGACTCCTAATGCATCTTGGGAAGATAGAAAAGAAATAATTACTACTGCATTAGAGTCCGGAATAAATCATATACTTGATTTAAATGATAATGATAAAATTCGAAAATTAGGTAATGTGAAAATAATAGCTGATAATGATGATGCAGATATTTATCTTGTTGGAATTAATGGTGAAGGAGATGGATCTTTAGTTCTTAATGAAGATTTATCTGAATCTAAAGATATATTAACTGCAAAACAAGCTATAGCTGAAGATAAGACTGTTTGTGCTTATGTTGAAATTACAGATAAAATTCATGAACAATTAGCAGTGGCTCTTGGTAAAGTTGTTGATTATGTAATTCTTGTAGGAAAAGATTGGACTGTTATTCCACTTGAAAATATTATTGCAGATCTTCAAAAAGAAGATGTGGAAATAATTGCTGCAGTAACTGATGCTGAAGAAGCTAAAGTAGCCATTGAAACACTTGAGATTGGGACTAATGGCGTGATATTTGAAGCAAATGATTTTAATCAAATAAAAGAAGTTGCTGAACTTGTAGATAATGCTTCTAATGTTAAATATAGCTTAAAAGAAGCGATTATTACAGATGTAAGACCTTTAGGTTCTGGTGATCGTGTTTGTCTTGATACAACTGATATAATGAAACCTGGAGAAGGAATGTTAGTAGGTTCTTATTCTAAATCATTATTTTTAGTGCATAGTGAAAGTTTAGAAAGCGAATATGTTGCTTCAAGGCCTTTTAGAGTTAATGCAGGACCCGTGCAAGCTTATGTAATGGTACCTGGAAATAAAACTCGATATTTATCTGAATTAATTGCAGGAGATGAAGTTTTAATTGTTAATTCTCAAGGAGAAACTAGAACAGCATATGTAGGTAGAAGTAAAATAGAGCGAAGACCATTAATACTTGTTGAAGCTGAATATGAAGGTCAGAAAATCAGAACTATACTTCAAAATGCAGAAACTATAAGAATTGTGGATAGTGAGAATAATCCTGTTTCTATCGTTGATTTAAAAATAGGGGATAAAGTTAAAGTTTATATAGAATCTAATGCTAGACACTTTGGAATATCTATAGATGAAACTATAATCGAACAATAAAAATTAGAATAGGGGTCCTGATTTTTTATGTCTAAAATTAGAGCTTTCTTAGCAATTGATCTTAAATACAATTTAAAGCAAAAAATATACAATGTAGAAAATGAGTTTAAAAAAATAAATGCAGATATAAAATATGTAGAAGCTGAAAACCTACATTTCACATTAAAATTCTTAGGAGACATTGATGAAAAAGAAATTGATAAAATATCTGAAAAAGTCGAAGAAGTTCTAGAAAATTTTGAATCATTTGGAATTAATATTAAAGGATGTGGAGCATTTCCTAATGAAAATCATATAAAAACATTATGGTTTGCTGCCCAAGATAATACTATTTTAAATAAACTTCATAATGATTTAGATGATGCATTAAATGAAATTGGATTTGTTAAGGATAATAATTTTAGTTCCCATATTACTTTTGGAAGGATGAAGTCTAGTAAATGTAAAAATAAAGTTAAAAAAGAAATAGAGAAGTATAAAGTTTATGAAATAGGTTCAATGAATGTTAAAAATATTAAACTTATAAAAAGTATTTTAAAACCAGAAGGACCTATTTATCAAGATTTAAAAGTATATACATTATGAGTGATTTGATTGGATTTTACCTCAATATTAAATGAGATTAAACCTACTAAACAAGAAAAAAATAAAATAAAAGAACTATCTGATAAAATTTTAGAAAATTTAAATTTTCTAATTAAAGAAGAAAACATCGAAGCTGAAGCTGTACTTGTAGGATCAGTTTCTAAAGGAACTTATCTAAAAGGTAAATCAGATATTGATATTTTTATATCATTTCCTCTTCATACTCCAATTAATGAACTTAAAGAAATTGGCCTATATTTAGGCTATAAATGTAGTGAATATTTTGATGGTAAAACTAGTGAACATTATGCTTCACATCCATATATAACTAGTGAAATTAGTGGTTTTGAAGTTGATTTTGTACCATGTTATAAAATTGATAATGGAAGTCAATTAAAATCTGCAGTTGACAGAACCATTCTTCATACAAATTTTGTAAAAAAACATTTAAAAGAATATCAAAAAGATGAAGTTCTGCTTTTAAAAAGATTTATGGACGCAACAGGAACATACGGATCAGAATTTAAAGTAGGTGGATTTGCAGGATATTTATGTGAAATACTCATAATAAACTATGAAACTTTTGAAAAAACTTTAAAAAATGCCGCACAATGGAATTATGGAGAAATTATTGATCTAGAAAACTATCAAACATCTAAATTATTTTCAGATCCCTTAATAGCTATTGATCCTACTGATAAAAATAGAAATGTTGCATCTTCACTAAGAATTGAGAAAATGGCCGAATTTATCCAATCAGCCAGAAACTATTTAAACTCACATGAAAAATTAAAATATTTTTACAAACCAAAAACAAAAATATCGAAAGAGGAAATTAATAAAGAATTTGAAAAACGTGAAAGCAAAATTTTAGCGATTAAATTTAAAATTCCTAAAATTCCATTAGACACACTTCATCCACAACTTAGAAAAACTGTTAAATCCATAGCAGATGTATTAAATAAGAATAAATTTAATATATTTAACTATGATTATTGGACTGATGAAAAAAAGATTGGAATTTTTATTTTTGAAACTATTAATGATAAAATAAATAAAGTTAAAATTAATTATGGTCCTAAAATATTTTATAAAAAACCTTGTGAAGAATTCATTAAAACTCATGGAGTTGAAAACTGTTATATAAAAGAAGAATTTTTGGTTGAAAATATAAAACAAGAAAATAATACAATTGAAAAATTTATTAATAATTTATTAAGTGAAAAAGATATTTCTACTATTAAGGTTGGTAAAAATCTTAAAAATAGTTTAATTAATAATTATTCTTTTATCAATATAAACCAAATAACCAATAATGATTTTTGGAAATTTATATATAATTTTCAAAATCCTGGACAAAATATAAAAAGGTAAAATAATCTATATAAAGAAGTTAGTATTAAATAAATATTACTATATTGTGATGGAATATTATATTTAAAAATAAACTACCTCCATAAATCCAATTTTATAGGAGGTTTATTATATAATAAAAAATAAAATACTATAATAAAATATATGGAGAAATTATAATGAAAATAGGAATTATAGGCGGAACAGGATCACAAGGAATAGGAATAGCTAAAAGATTAGCTATTGCTGGAGAAGAAGTTATAGTTGGATCTAGAAAAGAAGAAAAAGCATTAGAAGTTGTAGCAGAAGCAATGAAAGATATTGAAAAATATAATCCTTCAACTATTATAGGAATGTCTAATGAAGACACTGCACAAAAATCAGATGTTCTAATTTTAACAGTTCCTCTTCAAGCTCAAGCTCCAACAATAAAAGGAATAAAAGAATATATTAAAGGAAAAATAATACTTGATGCTACTATACCTTTAGAATCAGCAATTGGTGGTAATATATCTTCACTTTTACATTTAACACCTGGTTCAGCTGCTGAAAGAACAGCAGAGATGTTAAAAGAAGATGAAGCAAAAGTGGTTGTAGCTTTTAGTAATATCAGTAATTCTCTTTTATCTAATATACCAGAACCTATTGAATGTGATTGTTTAATATGTGGAGATGATCTTGAATCTAAAAAAGTTGCAAAAGAAATTATTGAAAAAATACCTGATTTGAGAGTTATTGATGTAGGTACTCTAAATAAAGCACATTTAATAGAATCTATTACTCCATTATTAATTGGTTTAAATATTAAATATAAGTCACATTATGCTGGATTTAGAATAACTGGTGTAGATTTTGATAAAACTGATTGATACAGAAGAATTACTTAAAAAATTAAAAAAATTAATAACCTAATTTATCTATCTTAATATTAAGTTTACTTCTGTAATTTTAATAGAAATAGTGATTTATTATTCAATAAACTATATTAGCACTTCAATGTGGTTCTAACTGTAATAAATCACTGAATAATTTATTTTCTTTTTATATAAATAATTTAACATTAAATTTTATTTAAAAATTTTATAGTTAGTTTTTTATAATATATCAAAATAATAGTATATACAAATTCAATAAAGGTTTTGTAAAAAATGAAAGTAATAATAGTGGGTGGAGGAGCAGGTGGAATATCCGCTGCTTCAAATATAAGAAAACTAGATAAAAATGCAGAAATAACAGTTATAACACGAGACAATAACGTTGCATACTCACCTTGTGCAATACCCTATGTATTATCAGGCAAAATAAAATCCTTTGATGATATTATAATGAAAAAACCAGAAGATTATAAAAAGAAAAATATCGATGTTATAATAGAAAGTGAAGTAACACAATTAGATAGTAATAACAAGACAATCACCTACATAAAAAATGGAAAAACATATAAAATGAATTATGATAAACTTGTATTATCAACAGGTGGAAATTCCTTTGTTCCACCAATAAATGGTGTGGATTTAGATGGTGTTTTTCATATAAGAAATATATCTGATGGTAAAAAAGTGCAAAAATGGGCTAAAAATGCAGAAACTGCAATTGTTACAGGAGCAGGTTTAATAGGAATAGAAATTGCATATGCATTAAAAGAATTAAATTTAAATGTAACATTGACAGAAATGTTACCTCAAATAGTACCTCGCTCACTAGATAAGGATATGGCAGATATAATAACAAATTATCTTAAACTCGAAGGAATAAATGTTTTTCTTGGAGAACCAATTACAGCTTTAAAAGGTGATGAAAAAGTTGAAAGTGCTTGTTTTGGAGATGGAACTTGTATAGCTGCAGATATGGTAATATTAGCAACAGGTGTGAAACCAGAACTAAAACTTGCAGAAATGGCGGGATGTGAAATAGGAAGATGGGCAATAATTGTTGATGAAAAAATGCAAACATCTGTATCTGATATATATGCAGTTGGAGATTGTGTGGAATCTAAAGATCTTATACTTGGATCCAATACTATATCACATCTAGGAACTACAGCAGTAAGACAATCTAAAACTGTAGCAAGATCAATCACAGGCAAAAAATCAAAATTCAAGCCGGTTTTAAATTCTATGGTTTCAAAAGTTGGTAAATTAGAATTTGGTGCTGTAGGATATACTACTAGTTTTGCGCAACAAAATAATATTAAGCCTGTGGTAGAAAAAGTAGAGGCATTAACAAGAGCAAGATATTATCCTAATGCTAAACCTATGGATATTAAAATTATCTGTGATAGTAATGGAAA
The DNA here is from genome assembly GCA_947628455.1 of uncultured Methanobrevibacter sp. Lineage (GTDB taxonomy): Archaea > Methanobacteriota > Methanobacteria > Methanobacteriales > Methanobacteriaceae > Methanocatella. Next base: position 4,231 of record CANQZY010000009.1, on the reverse strand, counting down.
AATAATTGGATGTCAAATAATATCTGAAGAAAGAGTAGCTGAAAGAATAGATACAATGACGCTAGCAATTACAGAAGGTTTAACATGTTTTGATTTAAGTAATATGGAATTTTCATATGCACCGACTAGAACTATGGTAACAGATCCATTAGTTATTGCTGTAGAAGAAGTAAGCAAAAAATTTAACTAAAAAGAGAGATAGATTTCTTTATAATATAATTTTTTTTAAATATTTTTAGTATTACTAAATTGAATATTAATAATATATTTTAATAAAATGAATAACTATAAATAGTTTAAAGTTATAATAATTAAATAGGTTCATATAAACTATACTTTTTTTTACATATTTTAAAGGCAATTACTTTAAATATGATATATGAACCTGGTGATAATGGTAAATGAGTATTTATTAAATCTTCTTTGGTGGTGCTTAGAAGATAAATACTCATTATATAAAAAAAATATATTTTTATAAAATATAGATAATAAATTATTAAATGTTATTACATTTTATAATAAATATAAGATATTATCATTGATAAATAAAATAATATTATATTATATTTAGTAATAATATTTATAATTGTTTTTAATATATAATTAAATATTTATGATAAATATTGCTTGTATACACTTATTGTTTATTTATAGTTTATATAGGAATAATTAAATATATTTAAGTGTTTATTAGTAATATAATATTTCAATATTATATTATATAATGATAATTAACTATTTTTGTTATATTATAATTATTTATTATGTGTATTTATAAGATTGTTTTTATTAATACGAACATAAGTAATACTTTAAATATTATTTTTATTAAAATTAAAAAAAAGTTTCAAAATAATATGTATTTAATTAATAATAAAAATAGCTGAAAAATTTGTATTACTTTTATATTTTTAAGTATTAAAGTATTATTTCAAGTGTAAAATAAAGAAAAAATAATAAAATTTTTAAAATTTTCAAAATACTTGTAAATATAGTAATTTGATATAGATGTAGTTATCGAAATAGGCCAATCTTTTCATACTTTTTAGGGTCAAAATAGCATCATTTTTTTTTACTTCGTTATAGTATAGTTTAACGAAGTAAAAATTCCACACAAAAACCAAAAAAAAATAAAAACATAATACTACCATAAAACACACCATACCCACCACATACTACAAACACCACAAACAATAATAACCAACAACACATATCAACAATAACACAACATCAATAATTAAAAATACACCAACACACACAAAGATAAACAACATTTAAAAAACACAAAATACCACAATACATCTAAATTAACTTTAATACACAAAAACACCACTCACATAACAATATAAAAAAAATAATTAAAAAATTTCTCAAAATATACTACAATTTTTCTGGATTATTAAATATCTTTTGAGCATTCTCAAAAAAATATGCTAATCTCCTACCATCAACAAAAATATGATTAACTGTAACAGACACCGACATTTTATATTCTTCATTAAATTTACCCCACGTCACTAATGGCTGTATAGCCCGAGGATCCACAATACAATTAGTCATAGACTCAAAATCAACCCAAGGAATACATGAAAAATTAATAATATTATCCTTATCTCGCTCTTCCATAGCTAATGTAAAACCTTCCTTCTTACCAGTAAGAATATCATTCATTTCACATTTAACTTCATCATACCAACAATGAAAATCACTTACAGAAGATACTCTCATTTCCCTAAACACACACATCTCCTCATCCATAATAGGAGTTACACCATCAACAGAATCAAATTCAATCACCTCACCATCTATTATTCTTCTTTTAAATTCAGAAATACTATTAACCGCATTTATTAAACAAGCTAATGATAAAAGAAAAAAAGAATAATCATTTTCTTTAGAATACCTATAAGCTTTTTTCACATCAATCCTAGAAGACATAGAATATCTAGAACAATAAAAATTAACAAATGGATTATTTACTAAATCAAAATCTATCTTCTTCATAATAACACATTTTATATTAAATAAACAAATATTTATTATCTTTCATAAAATATTAATATTTAAATTAAAAAAAAAGAAATTATTAATATACTATAAAAAAAATAATAAAAATTATATAAAAGTGATAATTTATGCCAAGTTCAAAAATAGGTTCACATGTTAAATTTACTAAAGTTGGATCAGAAGAATCAATAAAAGTTAATCAAAAATATTTAACTTTAAGAGAAAGTTCTAATAAAATCATGGCATTCTCACTTAAAGCCCCTATATTTGAAACAATAGAATTTGAAAGATTTTTTGAGGGAATGCCATCATCACAAAAAATAAAAGTAAATATCGGTGAAACCGGAGGTTTCGGAGCGAACTTTAGAGGATTAATTCATGGAAAAGAAAACAACCAAAATAAAGACATAGCTCATTTTATCGTTTATCTAGAAGAATATAAATGCCCTAAAAAAGAAGAAATCAAAAATATAGGCCAATCATCTCATAGATTTAATCCTAAAGTCAAAAAAAACAAATAGATAAAATGCCAAATATTAAAGATTTACAAGAACTAATTGATCTAAAAGAAGGAGAAATCTATGAACTTAACCTTAAACTAAATAACAAAGATAAAAAAATATCCAAATACTCCAAATACATCACCAAACTCAAACAAGAAAACGAACTAAATAAAACTAAACTAAATAATGAAATTAATAATGATAAAGCCAAAATTAAAGAATTAGACACTTTAAATAAAAAAATCGAAGAAAAAAATTCTATTTTAAAAGATAAACAAGATCAAGTTAATTACCAACGCGAACTTATTAATGAATATAGAGATCAAATAAAAAAAACTACAGAAAACCTTGAATTACAACTTAAAAAAATTTCTAAAACCTTTGAAGATCTTCTAAAACAAAAAGATTTAATCATTAAAAAACAAGACCTTATCATTGATAATTTAAATAAATCTATTGAAGAAATCACTAAATCCAACAAAATAAACTATAAAAGTCTAGAACTCCAAAACAAAAAATATGAAAAAATTATCAACAATTTAAGTAAATAATATAAAAAATAATACTATAAAAATATTGACAAAATTAAAAAAAAACTAAACTTTTAAATCATAATACCTTATGAAAAAGAAGATATTTCAATACTATTAAGTCTATTTTAAACCTGGTTTAGAATAATAATATTCATATCAATATCAATGTTTCCATACTATTAAGTCTATTTTAAACGATCTATGCGATGGCCGACTACATCCGAAAGAGACTGGAGTTTCCATACTATTAAGTCTATTTTAAACACTCTTGATCGGATTCAGTTTGTATGTGGAAGCACCGTTTCCATACTATTAAGTCTATTTTAAACCACCATCCTCCGAGCACGGCCCAGCCCGTACTCCTCCAGTTTCCATACTATTAAGTCTATTTTAAACGGTAATAGATGAATTTGATAAGCTTTCACATGACGCGTTTCCATACTATTAAGTCTATTTTAAACCCGTTGTTCACAAGCCAAAATGCAACTCTATTCATAAAGGTTTCCATACTATTAAGTCTATTTTAAACACAGAAAAAGTAGTCGAGTACTTCAGGGAAAGAGGAGGTTTCCATACTATTAAGTCTATTTTAAACTGGTTACACCTCCCAAAGCTGTTCTCCAAGGTGAAGTTTCCATACTATTAAGTCTATTTTAAACACGCAAAAAGGAAGACTAGGCTCCTAGAGGTAGGTTTAAAGTTTCCATACTATTAAGTCTATTTTAAACCCAATTAGAGGTGACCACCACTACACGTGCACACGTGGTTTCCATACTATTAAGTCTATTTTAAACCTTCTCAGGTCTACGAGGGCATGCCCACTGCAGAATGTTTCCATACTATTAAGTCTATTTTAAACGCAGCTCTCAGGAGTGTCCGCCATAGGGTCTGGTTGGGTTTCCATACTATTAAGTCTATTTTAAACAAGAGACCAAAAAGTACAAAAAGGAAAAAAGACTAGTTTCCATACTATTAAGTCTATTTTAAACTTCCCTTTACCCTGGAATAGGGTGAGCAGGCGGGTGGTTTCCATACTATTAAGTCTATTTTAAACAATACATTTCATCAGTTCTCCGTCCTTGTAGAAGCTGGTTTCCATACTATTAAGTCTATTTTAAACGAGCGATTTAAAAATCAATGTTCCCAATACTCCCAAGTTTCCATACTATTAAGTCTATTTTAAACTAT
>CANQZY010000008.1 GCA_947628455.1 uncultured Methanobrevibacter sp. | reverse complement strand
TTCTAATCTCACCTCTATAAATCTCAGGCAAACCATATACAGATTCCAAATCACTAGTATGCTTTATTTTATAATTATTCTCATAAACATCCCTATCCTTATATCTATAATCCCCACTCAAATCAATCACTCTAACACCTGATTCTATTATTTCAGGAACTATTTTCATTGAAACACCATGAGGAGTAGCTGTAAATACAATATCCACATCCAAATCTGATAATTTTTTATCTTCAAAAAACAATCCAGAATCTCTTATATGCGGATGTATTTTATGAACCGCCAAACCATCATATCTTCTAGAAGTTACATTTTTTATTTCCACTTTAGGATGATTTAAAAGCATTCTTAAAAGTTCACCACCAGTATACCCACTAGCACCTACAATAGCCACATCTCTCATTCTAATCACAATCCTCTATCTTTCCATTAAAATTAGTATTTTTAATTTTTTTAATAATCTTACAGCTACTATCCAATCTACTGTGATGATAACTTTTCACACGTTTAACTATAGCTTTAAGCCCTCTTTTATTAATCTCTTCTTGTATTTTACCCACATCATGAGTTTGATCCGGACCTATAGCTATTATATCAGGATCAATATCCTCCACTATCTTAAATATATCACCCTGATCATTTCCAAGACAAGCTTCATCAACAGGTTTTAACATTTTTATAAGCTCTAATCTTTGATTTTCATCAATTATAGGTATCCTTTTATTTTTTTCCACTGTAGAATCTCTAGAGACTACAACATATAATTTAGTATTATCCTTCTCTCCAAGTTTTTTAGCTTCTTCAAGATAAATTCCATGGCCAGGATGTAAGATATCAAATGTTCCAGTCGCCATTACTTTTTTCATATTAATCCAATTCACTCTATCTTTTTTTGATAATTTAAAGCTTCTTTTAAATCAATTTTATTTTTATATAAAGCTGATCCTATCACTATTCCTTCCACTCCAATTTTATTCAATTTTTTCACATCAGCTATAGTGGAAATTCCACCAGAATACACTATGGGAAGATCTATAGAATCTTTAAGTTTTATAAGCGGATCCAAATTAAATCCACCCATCAACCCTTCCACATCCACATTAGTAAATAAAATACTTCCCGCACCATATTTCTTCATACTTTGAGATAATTCCTGAGGTGAACTATCAATAGATTGTTTCCATCCTTTAACAACTATTTTATCATTTTTACTATCTAACGATACCATTATCCTATCACTTCCATATTCATCAGATAATATAGTTAAACTATCCGGATGCATTATCCCCATCGTTCCAATTATAACTCTTTCCACATCCATATCCAGAAGCTTTTTTGCATAATCAACTTTCCTTATTCCCCCTCCAATCTGCACAGGTATAGAAACATTATCCACTACTTTTTTAAGAGTATCTAAACTAACATTCCAATTCAAAGTACCATCCAAATCAATCAAATGTAAAGCTTCAGCACCCATCTCTTCCCATTTTAAAGCCACCTTTTCAGGATTTTCTATATTAACTATTTCTGTCCCCGGATCACCTTGAACAAGCTGCACACATTTACCATCTTTAATATCTACCGCTGGCATAATTAACATTTCATCTTTATTAAATGTCATTTTCATTACCTAAAAATACAATATAAAAACTATAAATTTTATAAAATATAATATAATAAATCTATATTTTTTTTTACTTCCTTTATATTTTTATGCAATAATTAACTAAAATAACACATGAAAAAAACATGAAAAGAACAGCTTTAAAAATAGGTTATATCGGAACTAATTTTCATGGATTTCAACGTCAACCTAATTTAAGAACAGTAGAAGAAGAATTAATTTATCATCTTAGAAAATTAGATTACATCGATGATTTAAAACAATCACGTTTCAGAATAGCTGGAAGAACAGATGCAGGAGTTCATAGTTTAGGCAATGTAATCAGTTTTCAAAGTGAAAAAGAAGTCAGAATCAACGAAATCAACCATCACCTACCCGACGATATACAAATCCTAGCCAAAGCACCAGTACGATTCGGATTCAAACCAAGATACGCTGAAATGAGACAATACAGATATTTACTATTCCAAAACAACCTAAATATAGAAAAATTAAACCAAATAGCAGAAATATTTAAAGGAACACACAATTTCACCAACTTCACAAAACGCTTTCAAAAAAACACCATCAGAACAATCAACGATATCAAAATCACCACACCCCATCTAAAAGATTATCATAAAAAAGAATTCCCCAATCTACACCAACCACTAAAACCCATTTTCATAGATATTTATGGCGAAAGTTTCTTATGGAACATGATTCGAAAAATGATGAGAATCTTCATAGATTTCACTCTAGAAAAAATAGAACTCCAAGACGTAAAAAAACTCTTAAACCCACAAAAAAATGAAAAAAGAGCAAACATAAAAGTACTAGAACCCGAATACCTAATTTTAATGAACATACAATACGACGGAATAAAATTCAAATACGATGATTACGCATGTAAAAGATTCATTAAAAACCTAACCCATAGCTTAGAAAATTTACAAAAACAATATGCAATTAAAGAATCCATGATAAAAAGTTTAAAAGATTTAATATAAAAAAAAATAATAATAAAAAAAAATAATATAAAAAAAAAGGGGTTAATAATGAAAATAGCTATTGTACTGGGAACTCGCCCAGAAATAATTAAAATGGCTTCCATAATAGACGAAATCATAAAAAGAAATATAGAATTAGTTCTTATCCACACAGGCCAACATTACAATAAAGAAATGTCAGATAACTTTTTTAAAGATCTAGAAATACCTTCACCAAATTACAACATCCATATAGGCTCAGGCCCACACGGAAAACAAACAGGCCTAATGATGCAAGGAATAGAAGAAGTTCTAATGGATGAAAACCCAGATATCGTACTAGTTCAAGGAGACACCAACGCCGTATTAGCAGGAGCTCTAGCAGCATCCAAACTCCATATCGCAGTAGGCCATGTAGAAGCAGGTTTAAGATCATTCGACTTAACCATGCCCGAAGAAATCAACCGTAAAACATGCGATATATGCTCTTTAATGTATTTCATCCCAACAGAACAATCAGCTATCAATCTACTTTCTGAAAATATCTCAAGAAAAAAACTATTCATCACAGGAAACACAATAGTCGACGCATGCTTTAGACATCTAAAAATAGCTAAAAAAAGAGGAATTGAAGACAAATCTCTAAAAAAATTAGACATTGAAAATATGAACAACATCATAACCTTAACCATGCACAGAGCCGAAAATGTCGATGATGAAGAGCGACTAAACAATATCATAAACGCATTATCCCAACTCACCGAAACAAACATTATCTTCCCCATACATCCCCGAACTAAAAAAAATTTAAAATATTTCGGTCTTTGGAACAAAATAAACGAAATTAAACATATCCATATTATCAATCCATTAAACTACCTTGATTTTTTATTACTCCTATCCTATTCTAAACTAGTTCTCACAGATTCCGGAGGTCTACAAGAAGAATCCATCACTCTCAACATACCTGCTTTAACTTTAAGATATAACACTGAAAGACCTGAAACTGTTGATGCAGGAGGAAATATTCTTGTCGGTTCAGATGAAGATAATATTATAAATAATGTTAGAAAAATATTAAATGATTCATCATTTGCAGAAAATATGAAATCAGCCACCAATCCTTATGGAAAAGGAAATACAGCTAATTTAATCATCAATACCATTGAAAAATTCTATAAAGAAGGACTACTAGACATCAGACTCCCTGATAATATGATGCCCTCTTTTAAAAGAAAAATAACCATGATTAAAGATAAAATAACAGTTAAAGAATTCGAAAAGAAAAACAACTCCTTAATCCATTTAGTTTATGATGGTGAAAAAATGAGATTTCCTCATGATAAATTAAATATCAAATCAATGATGATAACTTATGATCAATACTAGATCTAATATAAAAATAAACGATGAAATTCTAGTTTTCGAATATTTCACTACTTCAGGAGAAAAAGATAAATCCATCATATCTGAAGCTAAATTTTTACTTCATTCACTTTTAGAGGATTTAAAAAATTTTAAGATTAACTTAGTTATTAACAAATCTTATAAATATATTGCAGAATCTTATGAAAATGTTAATTTAATTTTAATTAATGAAAATATCGTGGATTATCTTTTTAAAAATGCGGATAAATTTAATAAAGCTATTTTTATCGCTGCAGAAAATAACAATAATCTCTATAAAATTACAAAAATCCTTGAGGATTCTGATGTTTTTATTTATAATTCCAATTCTCAAGCTGCTTTTAACACTTCGGATAAGTATGTTATGTATAAATTGTTAAAAAATATTGTTAATCAACCTAAAACGTTTGAATTTAAAACAGATGATAAAGGATATTGGAAAAAAGATATTAGAAAAATATATGATAAATGGAGTAAAGAAACAGAAAATAATAATCTTAAAATCATAATAAAACCTGCCAATGGTGTGGACTGTGAAAATATCGTAATAATTGACAATATCCAAGATCTAGAGGATAATTTAGAAAATATTTTTCCTGCTCATTGCAAAATTATTGTTCAGGAATTTATTGATGGAGAAGATATAAGCGTTAGTTTAATAGTTAAAGACAAAAAAGCCATTCCTTTAAGCTTAAATAAACAATTTATCAGCCTGGATAATAATAAAGCCATATATTTAGGCGGTAAACTCCCATATGAATGTGAAAATAAAGAAAAAGCCATAAAAACAGCCATTAAAGCCTGCCAACACCTAAAAGGACTAAAAGGTTTCGTCGGAGCAGACTTAAAAATAACTCCCCACGGCAAAATATATCTACTAGAAATCAACTCAAGATTCACCACACCCTACATCGCACTTCAAAAAATATCCAATACAAATATAGCAGAATACATTATAAAAACCATAGAAAACAATAAACCATTAAAAAACAAAATACAATTATCCGGCCATATTGAATTTAAAAAAATTAAAAACAATCTACTAATTAAGGAGTTAAAATAAAATGAAAATCGCAGGATTCGACATCGGAGGAGCAAACACTGATTTAGCTATCATAGATTTTTCACAATCCAAAATAAAAAAAATCAAAATAGCATATGAATACCTACCCATGTGGACAAACAATGAAGATTTAAGCAAAGTACTAATCAAATTAATAGAAAAAATATGCCCCATAGAAGAAATAGACTTTGTAGGAATTTCAATGACCGCAGAATTAGTTGATGCATACCCCACCAAAAAAGACGGTGTTCTAGACATCATAGAAAAATGTGAAAACACATTCACATGCCCCATCGGATATGTAACTTTAGACGGAATTGTTAAAAAAGATGAATTAATACAAAATCCTCTAAAAGCAGCAGCTGCAAATTGGATTGCAACATCCAAGATAGCTGCTTCAATCAACCCTAACTGCATTTTCATAGACACAGGAAGCACAACAACAGACATCATCCCCATCAAAAATGGCAAACAATGCAGCAAAGGAAAATCAGATTTCGAAAGACTAGCCACAGGAGAACTTATTTATACAGGAACACTAAGAACTAATCTAGCTAGCTTTATAGATAAAATCCCTCTAAACAATAAAAAATATAGAGTATCTTCAGAATTATTCGCACAAACAGCAGACATCTACATGATCTTAGACCTAATATCAGAAAAAGATTATATCTGCGACACATTAGACGGAAAAGGAAAATCCAAAGACCATTGCATGAAAAGAATCGCAAGACTACTCTGTGCAGACACAGAAATACTAAACAAAAAAGACATTATCCAAATTTCCAAATTCATCCATAAAACACAAATCTCCCAAATAGCCGATGGACTAAAACAAGTTCAAAAAAGAGAAAATCTCAATCTAGTCATAACCACAGGACTTGGAAAAGACATACTAGATAAAAAAGCCGCACAATCACTAAACATACCTGTCATATCCATGGACACAATTTTAACACCAGAACAATGCATAGTAGCACCAGCTATAGGAACAGCAATAATGATTAACGAATTCTTTAATTAAACCCAAAAATCCTCTAAAACCAAAAAAGACAATAATGAGATTAATACCAAACATCTTTAATTCCAATCAAATAAGCAATAGTATTTGCCAGTAAATGAATAATTAATGTAAGAATAATAGCCACTACAATAAAATACAAATCAAAATGAATTATCACTGATGCAAACAATATCGCAACAATTAAAAAGTCTAGTTGATCTAAAAGAGGAGCTTTTTCACCTCTTTCAATACCTATTCTTCTTTTTATAAAACTTCCAATAGCATCACCAATAAGAGCACCGAAACTTAAAAGAAATCCCACTAATATTCCTTCAGGAATATTTCTAACAATAGGAGTATAAAGATATGAATGATAATAGGTATATATCATAGGTCCAAAATATCCTTCGACAGCTCCAATAAATGTCCCTAAAAAAGTACCCCCAATAAAACCTTTCCAAGTCACTCCATTACCAATCCATCTCATGCCTTTCTTATCAGTTTTACCCATATCTATCGGTGTTTTACCACCAAATATCAATCCCCCACTATTTGAGAGATATGCAGGTAGAAGAAAATATAAAATAGTAACACACGAAATGAGAACTTGGTTAATGTTAGATATCATTTTATAAAAAAACTCCTGCATTTACATCATGAAATAATCTACTAAAAATATAAGTTTATAATATAATATAAATCTTTAATAATAAATACTAAAGAATTAAATTTAAATATAATTGTTTATTATATAATATTTAAATTATAAAAATCTAACTAATACTTGGATAATTATTTGTTATTACCGGTGATTTTTTGAAAATAAAAGACACTAAAAGTTTATGCCCAGAATGTTTCAAGTCTTTAGATGCTGAGGTATATGAAGAGGATAAAAAAATATTAATAAAAAAAACCTGTGATGAACATGGAGAATTTATTAATACTTACTGGAGCGATGCAGATATCTATAATAGATCAAAAGAATTTAAACCAACTATCACAGCTATTAACAATCCACATTTAGAAATATCTGGAAATTGCCCTAATAACTGCGGAATTTGTGAAGATCATGAAACATCCACAATTTTAGGTTTAATTGATGTTACCAATCGCTGCAATCTACGATGCCCCATTTGTTTTGCAAATGCAGCAAAAGCAGGCGTATTATATGAACCAACTAAAGATGAAATAAGACAAATGTTAAAAAACTTAAGAAATATCAAACCACACCCTACACCTGCCATCCAATACGCTGGAGGCGAACCTACAGTTAGAAAAGATATTATTGAACTTATTGAAATGGCTAAAGAAGAAGGATTTACTCATGTTCAAATAGCTACTAATGGATTAAGATTAGCCAGAAAAGAAAACTTCGCACAACAATTAAAAGACGCAGGATTAAACACTGTTTATATGGCATTTGACGGAGTAACACCCGAACCTTATATTTCAAGCAGAGGAAAAAATTTACTCCCTCAAAAAATTAAAGCAATAGAAAATTGCAGAAAAGCTGATTTAGGAGTTGTTTTAGTACCTACTTTAATAGCAGGCATTAACGATCATCAAGTAGGGGATATTTTAAAATTCGCCTTTGATAATAGAGATATTATTTATGGAGTTAATTTCCAACCTGTTTCATTTGCTGGAAGAACACCTCAAGATCAAGTAGAACAACAAAGAGTTACTATTTCAGACTTTGTTAATCTAGTCGATAAACAAACCATGGGACAGGTACAACCTAAAGATTTCTACCCTCCATCTTCAGTTGAACCTGTTTCTAGATTTATGGGTGCTATGGATGGTGAACCTGCAAAAGTAACTCTTAATTGCCATCCTCATTGCGGTATAGCTACTTATGTTTTCATTGAAGAGAGTGAAGATCCTAATGAACCCGATAAATTAATCCCTATCACTGAATTTATTGATGTGGATAGATTTTTTGAGTTATTAAATGAATATAGTGAAAGAATTGAAAGTGGCGGATTTGGTATTAAGAAAAGAACATTAGCTAGAGCTGCAAAAGAACTGCCTAAATTAATCAATAAAGATAAAAAACCTAAAAATCTGGATATTATTAAAATTTTAATCAATGTTTTCACAAATAGATCGTATGATGCTTTAGGAGAGTTTTCTAAAGATGCAATGCTTGTCTCATGCATGCATTTCATGGATCCATTTAATTTTGATGAAGATAGAGTTAAAAAATGTGTTATTCATTATGCAACTCCTGATGGAAGAATTATTCCGTTTTGTTCTATGAATTCTATTTATAGAGAAAGTTTAGAACAAAAATTTTCTATTCCTTTAAAAGAACATAAAAAAGAAGAAATTTATTAAAATAATAAAATCATATAATTATAATATAACTAATATGAATATCAAGGGAAATTTATTTTTAATGGAATGTAAAAATTATGATTATTAAATCACCCTCTAGATTACATATGACTCTAATTGATTTAAGCGGAGCATATGGGCGTATTGATGGAGGTATGGGTCTTACATTACAAGATCCTAACTTTATCCTATTTGGAGAACCAACTGAAAAAAATATCCAAATTGATTTTTCACAATCAATAATGAATAATTGTAAAAAAGAATGTATTGAAAAAATACAAGATGCTGCATTTAAAGTTAAAAATTATTTTAACATTGATGAAGACTTTTATTTTAAAATAGAAAATGCTTACTTGCCACATTCAGGATTAGGATCTGGAACTCAAATAGCTTTATCTACAGCTAAAATTATCACTAAAACAATGGGAATTGAAGCAGATGCGTATAAATTAGCTCAAATCGTTGGAAGAGGAGGAACTTCCGGAATAGGCACTTGTTCTTTTGAAAACGGCGGATTAATTATAGATGGAGGACACAGTCTAGAAGAAAAATCTTCATTTTCACCCTCATCCTCTTCTTCTGCAAACCCCCCTATACTATTAGCTAATTATAATTTTCCCAAAGATTGGAAAATCCTAATAGTACTACTTAACTCTGATATTCATATTAATGGAACTAAAGAAGTAAATATTTTCCAAAAATATTGCCCAATATCCAAAACAGAAGTATGCGAATTGTCCCATATAATATTCATGAACATCATCCCATTTTTACTTGAACATAATATACAAGGTTTTGGAAAAGGAATTGACACAATTCAAGAATTAGCATTTAAAAATATAGAAGTTTCACTACAATCAACCAAAATTAAAAATCTAATGACCAAACTAAGAGAAATAGGGGCCTATGGTGTAGGAATGAGTTCCTTTGGACCTGCAGTTTATTCAATCTATGATAAAAATAACAAACACATTGTTAATGAAATTAAAGATTATGTTGGATCCAACGGAATTGTACTTACTACAAAAGCACAAAATTCTGGATATGAACTTTACTAAATAAAATTTAACTAAACGGATAAAAATGGATAAAATAAAAGGAAAAACATGGATATTTAAAGATAATATTGATACAGATATCATTATACCTGGCAGATATTTAAGAACATTCAACCCTCAAGATTTAGCCGACCATGTACTTGAAGGAGAAAGACCAGAATTCACATCTAATGTAAAAAAAGGCGACATAATTGTAGCTGGAGAAAATTTTGGATGTGGATCTTCCAGAGAACAAGCTCCCCTAGCTATTAAAACAGCAGGAATAGATGCAATCATAGCCAAATCATTTGCAAGAATATTTTATAGAAATGCTATAAATATAGGTCTGCCTCTGATAATCAGCGATATTAAAGCTAAAGATGGAAATATTTTAAGCATTAATTTATCTGAAGGCGAATTAATTAACCACACAACAAACCAATCAACCACATTTGAACCATTTAAAGATTTCATGTTAGATATCCTTAAGGATGAAGGACTTGTTAACCATTATTTAAAAGAAAAGGAGAAATAATTATATGCAATGCCCTATTTGTGGATCTGATGAAATTGAAATTTTAAACTCAAAAGAGAAATCCTCTAAAAAAAATTTCACAGAAGAATACCTATTAAAATGTCAAGATTGTAATCATGTATTTAAAGATAGTTTCTCTATTAAAAAACCAAGACCTTATAGGATTATTATTAGTGAATTAGAAAATTCTATTAAAACTACTATTGATTTATCTCCAAGTGATCAATTAGAAGTAGGGGATATATTGCTATCAGACTTAGGACAGGTAGAAGTTACTAGCATTGAGATTGAGGGTAAAAGAGTGAAAAAATCTCTCATTGAAAATATCATTACAATTTGGGCTTCTTCTATAGAAATACCTGCCCGTATTGGCTTTTCTGTTGATTTACATGGAAAAGTTGATTCTTATAAACTTGATTTAGATAGAGATTTTGAAATATCTACAAAAAGTATTGTTAAAATAGATAAATATATCGTAAAAATACATGTAATTAAAACAGAAGAAAGAAAAATTACTAATGGTTATGCAAAAGCTAATGTAATTAAAAGAGTTTATTCTAGACCCATTAAAACTAAAAAATATGATTATGACTTAACTAATAAAATAGTTAAATAACAACTTTTTTTTTGATAATTATGAAAGTATTTATAGATTCATATGGATGTACTTTTAATAAATCCGATGCTCAAATTATGGCGGGATTTTTAGATGATAAAAATATAGATTTAGTTGATTCTATTGAAAAAAGTGATGTTATTGTTATTAATACTTGTTATGTTAAACTTCCAACTGAAAATAAAATAATTTATAAAATTAAAAAACTACAACAAGATTTCCCAAATAAAAAAATTGTTGTAAGTGGATGCATGGTTGAGATCGATCCTGAAAAATTAGAGAAAATAGCCCCTAACTCTTCATGGATCGGACCTCATCAACTTAATAAAATTGTTAAAGTAGTTAAAAAAGCATATGATGGTAAAGTAGATAGAGAATCAGGTTTTTCTAAACAATCAAAGGTAAATTTAAAAAAAATAACAAACAATCCCTTAATTCATATTGTTCAAATATGTGAAGGCTGTATTGGAAATTGTACATTTTGCTGCACTCGTTTTGCAAGAGGGCCTATAAATAGTTATCCTATAGATGATATTCTGCAAGACATAAAATCAGCCGTTAAAAATGGTGCAAAAGAAATTCAACTTACAGCTCAAGATACCGCAGCATTCGGATTTGACACTGGTGAAAAATTATCTACTTTAATAAAAGAAGCAGCTAATCTAGATGGAAATTTTAAAATTCGTGTAGGAATGATGCACCCTAAAAACATTTTAAATGATATTGATGAATTAATTGAAGCCATTAGTTATGAAAAAGTATACAATTTTATTCACTTACCCATTCAAAGTGGAAGTAATAAAATTTTAAAAGAAATGAATAGAAATCATACAGTGGAACAATATTATGATATTATCAATAAATTTAAAGAAAAGATCCCTAATATTACAATTGCAACTGACATTATTGTTGGATATCCAACTGAAACTACTGAAGATTTTAATTTAACATGTAATTTATTAAAAGATATTAAACCTTCTCTAATACATCTATCTAAATATCAACATAGAAAAAGAGCTATTTCTTCAAATCTTAAAGAAATTCCTAAAAATATACTCAAAAAAAGATCCAAATATTTATCTGAAATTAAAAAAGAAATCACAGAAGAAGAAAATAAACAATTAATGGGAACAATACAAGATGCCATTGTAGTTGAAAAAGGATCTAAAGGAGGATTTATCGCAAAATCCAATTCATATATTCCTATAATTGTTGATAATGTAAATCTAGGTCAAAAAATAAAAGTCAAAATCAACCAAACCACATCAACATATTTAAAAGGCAAACTTTTAAATTAAATTCCCATCTTTTTTAAAAACTGATAACACTCTAAAATTATTTTTTAAAAAAAAAATTTAATATCCATACAAAAGTTTTATATATTAAATACTATAAAAAAATACATGTTGCAATGGACCGGTGGTCTAGGGGTATGATTCCTCCTTGACATGGAGGAGATCACGAGTTCGAATCTCGTTCGGTCCATTTTGCCATGGTAGTTCAGTTGGGAGAACGCTAGACTGAAGATCTAGATGTCGCTGGTTCAAGTCCGGCCCATGGCATTATATTTAAACTATTTTAAATAATCTTAAAAACCAAAAAAAAAATATAAATTTAATCCAATTTAATAGGCTTTGGTTTTACTTGAGTATTCTCTCTTAACTCTTTATAATGTTTAACAATATCATAACCTTCAGTCGAACCTATTAAATCAGCCCCTCCAGTTAAAAGCTGATTAGCTATCTTATAATTTGTAATCCAACCAGATACTTTAACTTTAGTCTTAGGGGCATATTTTTTAAGAATAGTTATATCATTCACATCTTCATAAACAGTATTTGGACTTACAAATCCAGTTGAAGTTACAATATAATCAACATCCGCAACTTCCAGAGCCTTTGCAATTTTCATTTTTTCATTATCATCTAAAGCTTTAGTTTCAATAATAACCCTTAAACTTTTATCTCCAACAGCTTTTTTAATTTCTTCAACTTCTTTTTGAATATTATCAAATCTTTTATTTTTAACATCACTTAAATTAATTACCATCTCAACTCCATCAGCACCATTCTTAATAGCTATTTTAGCTTCTTTAATTTTAGATTCAGTATTTTCAAAACCTAATGGAAAACCAACAGTTGTAATAACATTTGTTTCATTGTCTTTTAAAAATTCATTAGCCATATTCAAATAACTAGGATTAATTACTATTCCTTCAAAGTTTAATTTTGATGCATTTTTAAGAAAATTTTCCATTTCTTCGTCAGTAGCAAGATTATTTAAATTAGTATATTCAATTAACTTTGCTAATTCACTGGAGTTTTTTATTTTATACATATTATATTCACCTAATTATAATTTGTCTGTTAATTTAATAATAAATTAATATTTAATATTTTTGTCTTAAATTTTTTTACTCATATACGGACCTTTTCTTTCATATCCAAATTTACGATAATAATTTCTAGTTCCAATACCACTTATAATAGTTATTTCTTCTTTCCCATTTTCCCTAGCAATATTTTCAGCTTCATGTAATAATTTTTCTCCAAATCCCACATGTTGACCAATATCCTTATTTTTTTGACCTATATTAAGCATTTTTCCATATACATGCAATTCTCTTACAAGAGCAGTTTTATTTGTTATTTCACTTCTATGAGCTTTAGAAGAAGGAAATCTTAACCTTAAAAAACCAGCTATACTTTCCTCATTAATATCTTCAAATGAAATAAATATTTCTTTCCCACCACAAGCATTATAAGATTCTTTAAAAAGCTCATAATCTTCTAAATTATAATTTTCGGATGTTTTTTTATGACCAATTTCTCTACATCTTATACATTTACAATTTATATTTTCCTCAGCTAATCTATTATAAACCAATTCTCCTAAATTTGATTTTTTAACACCTGCATCAATTAGAGTAGATGGTATGTCTCTTTGAATTCTCATTGTCCGAACCCATTTTGGAAGTATACTTTTGATTTTAACAATTAATTCTACAGCTTCTTCATCACTGTAAGGATCATAATTCCCACTTTCCCATAATTTATAAAGTTCACTACCTTTTGTAACTAAACAAGGATATATTTTAAGCATATCAGGTTTAAAATTATCATCCTTAAATAATTTTTTAAACATTTTTAAATCTTCATCAGGAGTTAAAAATAATCCGGGCATCATATGCATAGCTACTTTAATAGCAGAATCTCTTAAAATTCTATTTGCTTCGATAGAATCATTAATAGTGTGACCTCTATTTACTTTTTCATATATTTCATTATAAAGAGTTTGCACTCCTAATTCTACTCTTGTAACGCCCATTTCAAGCATTTTATCTACATGATCTTCTTTACAATAGTCTGGACGTGTTTCAAAGGTCATTCCAACACATCGAACTTTAGAAGATTCATTAACTTTTTGAACATCATCTAGTAAAGTATAATAATATGGAGGATAAGTTTTTAAAATTTTATTTTCGTAATTTTTAATTTTTAAAGGATTTAATTCATAACTATCTTCATTAGGTTCATTTTCGATTATAAGACCAAAATCAACCATGGCCTTTAAACATTGTGATACAAACCATTCTTGATAACATAAATCTTGTGATGGGAAAGTTCCTCCCATTATTATAAGTTCTACTTTATCTATAGGATGCCCTATTTTTTTAAGTTGTTTTAAACGATTAAATGTTTGAATGTAGGGATGAAAATCATACATTCTACCTCTAAGAGCTGCAGGTTCTTCTCCAGTATAACTAGGAGGAGCAATATTACTCTGAGGGCAATAAAAACATTTACCATGAGGACATTGATGAGGATGACACATTACAGCCACAATAGCCACCCCAGAAAGAGTCCTTGTAGGTTTTTTCTTTAATATATTAGAAACAATCTCTTTTTCTTCAGAAGTAGCATACTCCAAAATATTTGAATTACTCATAAATTTTTTTAATTTAAAATCTCTACAAAGCTCTCTTTTTTTTATTTCTAAATCCTTTCGAGTAAATATCTCCCCACTTTTAATTTCATCAATTATTATTCGACATGCTTCTTTCATAGATTTTCATCCTTTTTATTAATAGTTAATTATATATATAGCTATGATTAAAATAGTTAATGTTTTATAATATAAAAACTAATAATATTATTTAAAAATTAAGTAGGTGAGATTCATGCATTTAAGTAAATTAAAAGGGATCCCTGTATTAGATAAAGATGCAAAAGATATTGGTAGAGTTGAAGATATTGATTTTGATACAAAAACAGGTCAAATTTCAGAAGTCATCATCTCTTTAAAAAAAGGTATTCTTTCTAAAAATCAAATCGAAATTAAATATTCAGATATCGCAACTATTGGCGATTATTTAATCTTAAATATAGATCTTCCACAGAAATCAGAATCTGTCGAAGTGAATAAAGAATAATCTGGTGAATTTATGGTAGTATTAGATGCCAGAGATCAGGAAATAAATATAGATTATTATGTTCGTTACATCAATACAGGAACTATCGGACAAGTTATTGAAATTAAAATAGAAGATAACGATGTTGGATGGATAAGAATTGATAAAACAGGCTTATGGTACTTATCTGATTTAGTTGAAGTTTTAGATAGAAAAGATTTAAAAATTACTAAAAAATCAGATAAAAATAATAAAGATATTGACATTAATACTATCAAAAATTCAAATATAGATCTGGAAGATGTTCAATTAGATTCAAGCGTTGCTGAAGGCGGAGGCTAATCTATTATTACTTAATTAACCCCATATTTTTAATATTATTCTTTTACATAAAATTATCTTAATAATATTTTTATAAACCCTTTCTAATTTTATAATAATAAAATTAATTACTCAAACACTACTATTTTTAACATATAATCCGATTAAATAATTCTAAAATATATTAGAGTTTTTAATTACTTGAAATCTACAGTATAGTATTATAATAATTTAAATTATTTTTAATCATAACCTTTATATAAAATATTACATATAATCAGTTACAATAGATTATGAGGTGATTAAAATGGAAAATAAAATAATCTACGGAATTATTGCAATAATTCTAGGTATTTTAATAATGGTTTTCCCATTTATTAGTAGTTTTGTGCTTTCTGCTATTTTCGGAATAGCTTTTATTATTTTAGGAATATATTATTTAGTTATTAGTTCTCATACTTGGAGCATTTCAAAAGGAGCAACGGCAGGATATGTTATATTAGGAATATTAGCTCTTATTTGTGGTTATATTTTATTCTGCGATATACTTGTATTTGATTTATTCGTTAGCGTCTATTTATATGTATTTGGATTCATGCTAATAATTGCAGGTATTATGAGATTATTCCAAAAAGGATATAAAAAAGCCCCTGCAATATTAAATATTATTTTAGGTATTATTACAATATTGTTAGGTGTTTATGCAATGATGGACCCAATTTATGTAGCTATTATTATTGGTGTTGCATTAATTGTTGATGGATTTGGTTTATTAATTGGAGAATATTAATTCTCCATTTAATTATTTATAAATTGTTTAATTTTTCTAGATAATTTTGGTCCAACACCATTTATTTTTTGCAATTCTTCTTCACTAACATTATTTAGATCTATTCCAAAAATATCTACAATCTCTCTAGCTCTTTTTCTTCCAATTCTTTTAACACCTACAACTAAAGGAATTATATCTTCTTTCACACCATAATATAATCTAGCTGCTAAATAATCAAGATCTTTTAATATTGAATAATTACCTAGCACCTCCATTGTATTTTTAGCAAATTTAACAAGTTTTGATGCTTCATATGCAGATCTTCTTGTAGATGCAGAATATACATTATATGCATTTTCAATTTCATATTCATTTTTTTCATTTATCCACTCAATTAAAGATACAGCTGTTGCTTCACTATTACCAATATGAACAGCAAAAAGTCCACATTCCGATAGTTTTTCTCGCACAGGATCCTTACTTTTCCTACCTTTAAATGAAATTAATGGCAAATCAGGAGTTTCACATAAAGCATAAATCATTTCATAAGGATCAAAATTATTAATTGTCGATACATATTCTTTTATTTTAACAGCTGTTTCAACAGCATAATCAGATCTAGCTATTAAATTTCCAAAATCAGTAGTTCTAAGACCATCCGGAGTAGCTCTTATAATCCCATTTTGAAGTAAAAATTCAATAGCTGATTCTATTTCCAATTTAATACTATCTTCAGCAAACATATTCATATTGGGATTATTCTTCATCTGAAATCCATATAATGTTTTTTGAAAAAATTCAATTAATTCATCAATATTTTTAGATAAACCACTAGCAATTTGAGCAATGATCTGTTTAAAAATAGCATCTTTATTATCAATTAATTTAGAATTTGTAAGCTCAATTTCACCATTAACATATTTATCTTTTAAATCATAAGCTTCATCTATAGATTTAGCAATCAAATAGGAAAAACCTTCTTTATCATATTGAGGTCTTCCAGCTCTCCCACTCATCTGCTCATAATCAAAAACAGGAATATTAGAAGGACCATTAGCAGTCCAACGAGTATAATCTCTAATTATAACAGTTTTAGAAGGGAGATTAACACCATACATCAAACTCGGGGTAGCTGTTATCATTAAAATATTTCCCTTTCTAAATTCATCTTCAATAATCTCTTTTTGTTCATTAAAAATTCCTGCATGATGAAAAACAACACCACTTTTAGCACTTTCAGCTAGTTTCTCACAAGTACTTGTTGGAAGACTTCCTTTTTTTTTAGGCACTTCTAAAAGTTTTTCAGAAACTTCACTAAATTTAATTTTTTGTTCAGGGGTTAATTTTTTAGATATTTTTTCAGCAACATAACTAGCTAAACTTTCTGTAAACCTTCGAGTAGAAACAAATGATAAAGCTTGAGAATCATCATTCATTGCTTTTTCAATTATTTTAATAATCACATCATTCTTATTTTTAGTTCCAAACATTTCCGTATCTAAAACTTCTTTATTTAATGGAACAGGACGATAATCATGTTCAATTGATTTACCACCTAACCATTCTTCAATCTCATCCATATTCCTAACAGTTGCTGATAAAGCTATAATCCTAATATTTGGATTTATTATTTTTGCTCGTGTAATAGCAGCTTCAAGAGTTGGACCTCTACTATATTCCCCAATCATATGAAATTCATCAACAATTAATGTATCAACATCTCGAAGAGTATCCCATGAAAAACGTGTTATTGCATCAAATGATTCAAAAACCATTACAGATAAATCAGAATTTGAAGGATGTTTCCCCACACTAATCCCATGTTCTTCAAATTTTTCAAATTCCTTAATCTTTTCATTTTGAATAGAAAGTAAAGGAACTGCATATACAGATTTCCCACCATTTAAAATAGTTTTAAGAGCAGCCATAACTCCAAGAACAGTTTTTCCACTTGCAGTAGGAATAGAAATAATATAATTATCATCATCTTCCAAATAACCAGATTCAATTACAGATTTTTGAGCAGGATTAAACTCTTTAATATAAGGATAACTATCCTTTATTATAGTTTTAATATCTGATTGTAAATTTTTCATGTTTAAATATGTTAATTTCAATAATTAAATAGATTTTGTAAATTAAAAAATTTATCTAAATCCACTAAAATTTTTAAATAATAAACAATTTTAATGAAAACAGTTATATATTATGACTAATATATTAGTCTTACAAATTATAAGGGAGATAGAAAAAAATGGCAATTAGAGTAGAAGTATTTACATCTAATAGTTGTCCACATTGTCCTGCAGCTATTAGAGTAGCAGAAGAAGTGAAAAACACTGTAGATAGTGATATTAATTTAGAAATTGTAGATATCAACGATCCAGTTAACAGACAAAGAGCAATGGATTATCAAATAATGGCTGTCCCCACAATAGCTATTAATGAAAAAGTTGAATTTGTAGGAGCACCAACTAAAGAACAAATGATTGATAAAATCAATAATATATAAAACATGCAAATCCAATTGATAGATCATTTATTTTAGATCTATAAAAATTTACAATATTATTTCTTTTTCATTTTTTTATGTTAAAAAATTTCAATTCCACTAGCGTAACTACAGGTTCTATAGCCACAGCAACTTCATTAGCTGCTTTAAAACTTATTTTAAATAATAAACCTATTGATCAAGTAACCATACAAACTCCTAATAACACACTAAATATTCTTATTGATAATTGTGAAAAATTAGATTCAAATAAAGCAAAAGCAATTTCTCATAAATTTCCTTATAATGACCCTGATGTTACTGTAAATTTAGATATAATATCAACAGTTGAATTAGTAGATTTTAAAGATCAAAAAGTCATTATTAAAGGAGGAGAAGGTGTAGGAATTGTTACTAAAAAAGGTTTACAAATAGAAATCAACCAACCAGCTATTAATCCAGTTCCTAAAAAAATGATTAAAAATAATTTAAAATATTTAATTCCAAAAAATAAAACCGCAATAGTAACTATATCTATTCCTCAAGGCCGAGAAATCGCTAAAAAAACCATGAATCCTAAATTAGGCATCATTAATGGCATTTCTATTCTCGGAACTACCGGAATTGCAAGAGCAATGTCTTCACAAGCATATAAATCATCTATTGTAAAACAAATAGATGTTGCTATCGCATCAAATATTCATAACCCTATTTTTGTACCGGGAAATATCGGTGAACAATTAGCTATTAAATTATTCAATGTTGATAAATCACAAATAATTCAAACTGGAAACTATATTGGATTCATGTTTAAAGAAGCTAAAAAAAAAGGCTATAACAATTTTACTTTATTTGGCCATATTGGCAAACTTATTAAAGTAGCTGGCGGAATTTTTAACACCAAACATGCAATAGCCGATGGAAGAAAAGAGATAATGATAACTCACGCTGCTTTATGTGGTGCATCAACAAATATTATAAAAAAATTATATAATTCTAAAACCACAGAAGAAATGTTAGAAATTTTAAATAATAATAATTTAAAGTTAGATGTTTGTAATAACATAGCCAATTCCATAATCCAAACATGTAAATCTAGATTTGATCTGAAATTGAATGTTATTTTAGTAGATATAAAAGGAAATTTATTAAATAATAATTTCTATCCAATATAATCCTGTATCAGTATAGTTTTAATTAATCCATATCTAAGAAATTTTTAAATATTTTATAAATCAAATATTTCCAACATGAAAATAGCTATGGTTGGTCAATTCCCACCTCACTTTGGAGGAGTTGGAGTTCATATTCATACTTTATCTAAAAAACTCATTGAAAATGGACATGAAGTATATGTTATAACATATCCCCATAAAAATTTAAAAGATATAGATGGAATTCATGTTATCGGAACTAAAACTTTTAACATTCCAGGAATTAGAGGATTACTATTTAAAAAAAGTGCTAAAAAAGCTTTAGATAATTTATGTAAACATGAAGATATTGATATTATCCATGGCCATTATCTATTCCCTGCTGGAGCTGCAGCAGTTGAAATTGGTAAAAAATATGGAATCAAAACATATGTTACAGCTCATGGATCAGATATGTTTGAATTATATAAAAAACAATCATTTATGAGAAATCCTATAAAAAAAGTTCTAAAAAATGCAGATAAAATTTTTGCTGTAAGTAACGCATTAAAAGATGAAATATTATCTACAAAAATTAAGGGGATAACTGATAAAACTTCTATTTATTGGAATTCTGTTGATACAGAAAAATTTAAAGAAATAAACAATAAAAATAAAAAAAATAAACCAACTGTAATGTTTATTGGAAACTTAATAAAACGTAAAAATATACCTACAATATTAAACGCCAAAAAAAAATGCAAAACAGATTTTAATTTAGTTATTGTAGGAAACGGCCCTTTATATAAAGATTTACAAAAAAAAGTTAAAAATGAAAATATAGAGGGAGTTATTTTTATGGGAGCCAAAAAAAATTTAGAAAATATAATTCCAACAGCTGATCTAGTAATATTACCTTCTTTTTCAGAAAGTTTTGGACTTGTTTTAATTGAATCATTAGCCTGTGGTGTTCCTGTTATTGGAAGTAATGTTGGCGGAATTAAAGAGATCATAACTCCTAATGTTGGATTGTTAATCGATCCAAATAATGCATCTAGTTTAAGTAAAGCTATAGATAAGATTTTATCTGATAAAAAACTTTACAATAAGTTTAAATCCAACGCTAGAAAAAGAGCTCTTGACTTCAGTGAAGTTAAAATACCTTATGAGGAATTAAAATGAAAAAAATTATAAAATCTCCAGGATCTGCAACAATTATTAATGCAATAGCCACTGGTTGCGGATCTGCTTTCGGAATTGATTTATCTATTAAATGTAAAGCTAAAACTCAAAATAGCCAAATCACAGCTAAAAACGATGTTGGAGCAGATACAAACTTTATGATTAGATGTGCTCAAAATGTTTTTAACAAATACGGAATATCTAGTGATGAATTCGGAATAGATCTATCAACAAAATCGGATCTTCCCATGGCATCAGGACTTTCAAGCAGCAGCGCTCTTTCAAATGGAATAACTGCAATTTGTTCTAATATAATATCAGAAGAATTTGACCTCAAACCTTTAGATGATTTTGATATTATTAACTTAGCTATTGAATCATCACTACAATCTAAAGTTACTATTACAGGAGCTTTTGATGATGCAACAGCATCTTATTTTGGAGGAATTGTAGTAACTAATAACAT
This sequence comes from uncultured Methanobrevibacter sp., assembly GCA_947628455.1. GTDB lineage: Archaea > Methanobacteriota > Methanobacteria > Methanobacteriales > Methanobacteriaceae > Methanocatella. The sequence continues at coordinate 6,315 of CANQZY010000008.1, read as the reverse complement.
ATATAGAGAATTATTAGTTCATGAAAAAATGGATGTTTTTAATATATTAATTTATATGCCTAATTGCATCTCAAAATCTGGAACAAGTAATGTTGAAAGAATGAAAGTTTTATCTCCATTAGTTAATATAGCTTTTAATCTTGCTAAAAATGGAGATTATTTCAAAGCTTTAAATTTGAATGGTTTAATTTATTCATCAACTTTAGATTTTAATCCATCAATAGCAATTGATGCTATAGCTCAAGGAGCATTAGCTTCAGGATTATCAGGTACGGGCCCATCTTTTATTGCAATATGCCCATCAGATAAAATAGATAATGTTAAACAATCATGGGAAAAATATGATGGAAGAATAATTGAAACAATTGTTAATAATAATGGATGCAAATTAATAAAATAACTTTAAATAGTATAGTATAATAAATATAATATTATTATCATTTATTATCGAATTATGGTGATTTTTTGGATAACAATATTGGAAAATATTCTATTAATAATAGACAAGAAGCCCAAGAACTTCTTAATAATTCAAGAATTAAAATTGATGAGATTGATAATAAATTATTTGAACTGATTTGTGATAGAACTTCTTTAGCACAGGAAATTGCAATTGCAAAACATTATCTTGGAATGAATATTTATGATAATACAAGAGAAAAAATAATTCAAAATAAAATTCATAAATTAGCTGAAGATAAAGATATTGATATAGATATTATAGATCAAATCATGAATATGCTAACTATTTTAAGTAAAAATGAGCAAAAAGATATTATAAGGAGATTTGAAGATGGGAAATATTAGAACTTCATTTGTTAAGCGTTTAGCAAAAGAACTTGTAGAAAGTCATCCAGGTATATTTACTAATAATTTTGATGAAAATAAAAAATTAGTAATGGAATATTCTACAGTCAGCACTAAACATTTAAGAAATAAAATTGCAGGATATGTTACTAGACTTATTAGATTAGAAAGAACTCACGAATAAGTTTTTTTTTTAAATCTATCTTTTTTTTTTATTAGAAAAATACTTTTAAAGTTCACATAACTCTATTCAAATATAATTAATCTTATAAATTATATGAGTGAAGTAAAATTTACTATAAAATTAAGAATAGAGTTATGAAACTATAAAAAGAAATTAATTAAAATAATAGATAATTAACATGTATTACCAACAAAATATGATGAATTTTAAACTAATTTCATCATCTATTTTTTTTTTAATTTACTAATTCTTAAATTAAATTTTAATTAAACTTTATTAATAATGTACACTTAAATATAGTATATATAAATTTTAAACACAGTATTTAAAATAGGTGTGAATATTAATGGATGTGATAATAGTCAAATTTGGAGGAACTTCAATTGGTAATGGAGAAAGAATTAAAAAAGCAGCTCAATCTGTTGTAAATGAATATATGAAAGGAAACCAAGTTGTTGTTGTTGTTTCAGCTGTTAATAAAACTACGGATCAATTGATAGATTTATCTAATAGTGCTGTTGGAACTGGTTTGACAGATAAACAAAAAGCTGAAATAATGGCTATGGGAGAGTTAACTAGTACTAGATTATTTTCAGCAGCAATTGAATCATTAGGTGTAAAATCAGAGTTTATAGATCCTTATAATAATATTTGGCCAATTGTTACAGATACTAATTCTTTAGAAGCAAATATTGATTTTACAACTACTAACAAAAATATTGAAGGAATAAAAAATTTAATTAGTCAAGGAATAATTCCCGTTATTTGCGGATTTTTAGGAAAAGGTCCTAGTGGTGAAATTACAACTTTAGGAAGAGGTGGGAGTGATATTACTGCATTTTTATTAGGACATTGCTTAAATGCTAACGAAGTTATTATAGTAACTGATGTTGATGGAGTAATGTCAACAGATCCTAACAAGATTGAAGAAGCCGAATTATTAGATAAAATCACTGTAGAAGAAATGAGAGATTTAGCAACTCATGGAGCTCAAGTATTACATCCTCATGCTTTAAAATATAAAGATCCATTAATAGCTGCGAAAATTATTAACTATAATAAAAATGACCTATCTACCAAAGGAACATCTATTATAGGTCCTTATGAAGGAGATATGACAAAACAAACTTATTTATATAGAAACCCTATTTCTGTTATAGCAATAGTCGGTGAAGAAATGCTTAAAAAACCAGGTTTACTTGCAGAACTAACAACTTGTCTTTCAGAGGATAATATTAATATATTAGGAATTTCAGCCGGTCAAAATTCAATGACAGTTTTCATTGATAAAAAAGATTCCAACAATGCTTATCATTTATTACATAACTTAGTTATTGAAAATGATAGTTTAAGTTCTTTATCTTTAGGTAAAGACATAGCTATGATAACTTTAATAAGTCCAGATTTTATTGAAACTCCCGGTATAATATCAAATATTACAGAACCATTAAGAAAAAATCATATTAATATTGTTGAAATATCTTCCTCACAAACTGCTGTCGTAGTTTTTGTTGATTGGAAAGATGGTGAAAAAGCACATGAATTAGTTAAAGAGGTTTTACAATGAATTTTGAAGGTACTTATGTTGCAATGGTAACACCATTTGATAAAAATGGGGAAATTGATGAAGAAGGTTTTAGATCAAATATAAATTATTTAATTGAAAATGGCGTAAATGGTTTATTAGGTGCTGGAACTACTGGCGAATCAGCTACACTAACTCATGATGAACATCAAAAAATAATTGAAATTTTAATAGATGAAGTAAATGGTAGAGTTAAAACATTAGCTGGTGCAGGTAGTAATTCTACAAAAGAAGCTATTGATTTAGCAAAATTCTCTGAAGATATTGGTGCTGATGCAGCTTTAGTAATCACTCCTTATTATAACAAACCTCAATCTCATGGTTTAATAGAGCATTATAAATTAATCGCTGATTCTATAAATATTCCTATTATAGCTTATAATGTTCCTTCACGTACAGGAATTAATATGGATGTAGATACAATAGTAGAAATTGCTAAAATTGATAATTTAAACGCTATCAAAGAAGCAAGTGGTAGTGTTGATAAAATTTCTGATATTTATCGTGCACTTCAAAATGAAGATTTAGAAAATGATTTTAATATACTCTCAGGTGAAGATTCTCTTACTCTCCCTATAATGTCTGTAGGAGGAACTGGAGTTATTAGTGCTTCTGCAAATGTAGATCCGAGAAGAATGGTTTTAATGGTTAATAATATATTAGATGGAAATTATAATAAAGCATTAGAACTACATTATGAAATGTTGGACCTTATTAGAGCACTATTTATTGAAAGTAATCCTGTTCCTGCAAAAACAGCCATGAATTTAATGGGATTACCATCAGGACCACTTAGAAAACCTTTAGTTAAAATAAATGATGAAAACCTTGAAATTCTTAAAAAAGCATTAAAAGATTCAAATTTAATCTAGGTTGATATAAATGATTAAAGTAGCAGTAACTGGGGCCGCTGGAAGAATGGGCTCTGGAATAATAAGAAAAATTTCTGAACAGAAAGATATGGAAGTAGTAGCAGCTATTGAAATGCCTAATTCACCATTAGCAGGTAAGGATGCTGGAGAAAATGCTGGAATAGAAAATATAGGCGTGAATATTGTAGGTGCTGAACTTCTGGAAGAAACATTAAAAGAATCTAATGCAGATGTATTAGTAGATTTCACTATGGCATCAGTAGCTGTTGAAAATATTAAAATAGCTTCATCATGTGGGGTTAATCTTGTTGTAGGGACTACTGGATTTAGTGATGATCAAATGAAAGAAAATATTAAAAATATTAAAGAAAATAATGTTAAATCCGTAATTTCATCAAATATGGCTATTGGTGTTAATGTTTTTTTTAACATGCTTAAAAAACTAACTCCTCTTTTATATGATTTTGATATTGAAATTATCGAAGCTCATCATAATCAAAAAAAAGATGCGCCTTCTGGAACAGCTATGAGTGCTTTTGAGATAATAACTAATGAACTTAATAGGAACCCCGAAGAAGTTGGAGTTTTTGGTAGAAAAGGTATGATTGGCACTAGAACTAAGGAAGAGATTGGTATTCATGCTATAAGAGGTGGGGATATTATAGGTGATCATACTGTAATGTATATTGGTGATGGTGAAAGAATAGAATTTACACACCAAGCACATACAAGAGAAGTATTTATAGCAGGAGTTATTCGTGCAATTGCATATATTCCTAATGCAAAAAAAGGTATTATAAGTAGCATGGATGATGTTCTCGGATTAAAGTAGGTGTTTTAATGATAAATGTAGGTATACTTGGTGCAACGGGGATGGTTGGACAAAGATTTATTCAATTATTAGAAAATCACCCTGATTTTGAAATCACTGCTCTTGCAGCTTCTTTTAAATCTGCAGGTAAAAGATATGAAGATGCAACAAATTGGTATCTTGATAATGAAATGCCAGAATCAGTTAAAGATATTAAATTGGTTGAAACAAACCCATCTGCCATGAATAATGATGTAGATATTGTATTTTCTTCTATTCCAACAGAATTAGCATTTAAAATTGAAAAAGAATTTGCAAAAGATTATGTTGTAGCTTCAAATGCAAGTGCTCATAGAATGAAAAAAAATATTCCATTAGTTATTCCTGAAGTTAATCCAGAATATCTTGATATGATTGAGAATCAACAAAAAGAAAATAATTGGGATGGATTCATAGTAACAAATCCTAATTGTTCTACAATTGCTTTAACTTTATCATTAAAACCTATTGTTGATAATTTTAATGTTAATTCAATTAGAGTTTCAACTATGCAAGCAGTTTCTGGTGCGGGCTATAATGGTGTTCCTTCAATGGCAATTGTGGATAATTTAGTTCCATATATAGGAAATGAAGAAGAAAAAATGGAAACAGAAACATTACATCTTTTAGGAAATTATGATGGTAAAAATGTTCATCCAGCTGATTTTAAGTTAAGTGCTTCTTGTCATAGAGTCCCTGTTATTGATGGGCATACTGAAGCAGTTTTTGTTGAATTAGATGATGATTTGAATATTGAAGATATTGAAGATAAAATGGCTAATTTTAAGGGACTTCCTCAGAAATTAAATCTTTTTTCCGCACCTAAAAATCCAATTATAATAAAAAAAGAAGAAGATAGACCTCAACCAAGAATGGATAGGAATGCAGAGAATGGAATGTCTATAAGTGTGGGAAGACTTAGAAAAGATCAAGCAATTGATAATAGTTTTAAATATGTTCTTGTTGGTCATAACACTATTCGTGGAGCTGCTGGTGCATCTGTATTAAATGCAGAATTAATTAATGATAAAATTTTATAATTTCATTTTTTTTTAATTAAAATTTGTTATTTTCTTATTTTTTTCATGATTAATAAAAAAACTTATTTAAAATAAATATAGAGTTTAAATTGTTTTTTTTAATTTAGAAACTATCAATTTAATTATTTATTTGATGATCTATTGAAGTTAAGGATTTAAACTTAATAATTTAAATTAATATTTTTGGATAATAGGAATAATATTAGTAAACTAATTATTTTTTAATATTATATACTACTGGGGTGTATTGTTTTATAATTAAAAAATTTTTTATTTTAGATTTAAAAAATTTTTAAACTAGTAGTAAATGTTATAAATTTATTTTTTGTTAAGTTTAAATAGTATAAATATAAATAATTAAATAATATATTTTATAAATAGGGATGAAGATGGAATTCAGTGATAGTAATGAAAATGAAACATTACAATCTTTAATTAGATCTTGTTTATTGGAATTAAATAATATAAAGTTAAATCTTACAGAAATTAAAATTAAAGATAAAAAGGAAGATGCAACAGGTAAAATTAAAGAATTAGAAAATTTACTTCTTGAAAAAGAAAAAGAAGTCTCATTAGTCAAATTTGAAGCTGAAGAAGATGTAGATGCGTTAAAACAACAGTTAGCTGATAAGGATAATGTTATCAAGAATAAAGATAATGAAATTCATGAGCTTAATTATTCTAATACTTCTTTAAGTGAGATTAAGGATTATTTCGTAAATCAGCTTCAAGAATTTAAGGAAAAAGAAGTTGGAGAAGTAAATGAAAGGTTAAATGAAGCATATAAAACTATAGCTGAAAAAGATACTTTAATTAATACTCTTTCTCATCAAGTTGATGAATATAAAATGGAAATTATTAAATTAGAAAATGATGTTGAAAGTCAAAATAAAATAAAAGCTTTAGAAAAAGAATTGGAAATTAAGGATAATGAGATTAGTGTTATTAGGGAGAAGTCTGTTCCTAAGGATCAATAT
>CANQZY010000007.1 GCA_947628455.1 uncultured Methanobrevibacter sp. | reverse complement strand
AGAGAATATTGAAAAAACAGGACGGTCTGTGGATGGTGAAACTAGCTTTGTTAAAGATTATAATGAAAAAAATGAAAATAAATCCAAAATTGCTTTATTTACCGGGTGTATGGTGGATAAAAGAACACCTCATGTGGGAGAAGCTTTAGTCAATGTTTTGAAAGCTAATGGTATTGATATTGAGATTCCTGAAGGTCAAGTTTGCTGTGGTTCTCCATTAATAAACACTGGACAGACAGAATCTGTTCAAAAATTAGTTAACAAAAATAAAGAAGTATTTGAACCTTATGACACTATCCTAACGATTTGTGCAGGATGTGGAAATACACTTAAAAATAAACATCCGGAATATGGATCAAATCTTAATGTTTTAGATATTAGTGAGTTTCTAGTAGATAAACTAGATTATGATCAAATGAAAAATTTAAATATGAAAGTTACATGGCATGATCCATGTCATCTATCCCGAGGTCAGAAAATAAAAGATCAACCGAGAGAAATAATTGAAAATATGAAAGGGGTGGATTTGGTTGAAATGGAGTATCCTTGTCAATGTTGTGGGGCTGGAGGAGGGATTAAATCGGGAGAACCTGAAATAGCGTTAAAATTAGCCAGTCAAAAAGCTAAAATGATTAAAGATACTGGTGCTGAAGCAGTTATTACGATTTGTCCATTTTGTCAGAAAAATCTTAAAGATGGTTTGGAAAATGAGGGTCTTGAAGATATTGAAGTTATGAATATTTTAGAACTTCTTGAAAAAGCTTACTAGTTGAAAAAAAATGGTGAGGGGTGTTTAGAAAAAAATGAGTGATACAGCGGTAAGTCAACAAAAAGAAATTGAATCTACTAATAAGCCTGTTGTTGTGGAAAAGAAGGTGTATGTGTCTGAAAAATCTAAAAGTAAAGTTCGCTCTAAAGGTAAGGTAATATCAAAAGATTATGATATTAATGCGAAAAATGAAAGTAATAATTTGAAGAATAATATTTATGTTGTTTTTATTGAATGTGAAACTCCTGGAAATATTGGTTTTTTAGCTCGTACGATGGCGAATTTTGGTTTGGAGAAATTAGTTTTGATTAATCCTCCAAAATTGAAAGAAGAAGCTTTTTATCAGGCAATGCATGGTAGATATATTGTAGAAAATGCAATGATATATGATACACTGGAAAATTTTTATAAAAACAATAAAATCGACTTTAAAGTCGCAACAACTGGTGTGGCTGGAGGAAGTTATAATCTCTCAAGAATACCTCTTAAACCTGAACAATTAGGTGAAAAAATCAATCCTAACTACAATACAGCAATTCTTTTTGGAAGAGAAGGTGATGGGTTAAACAATGAAGAAATTGAAAGTTGTGATATAACTGTAACCATCCCTACCAACCCTGAATATCCTATTTTAAACATATCTCATGCAGCAGCTATTATTTTATATGAAATATTTAAACATATCTATTATTATCCTGTTAAAGGACTGCAAGAGAGCACTAAATTAGAAAAAGAATATCTATTAAAAGATATGAAAGAGCTGATAGATAGTTTAGATATTCCGCCACATAAGAAGAAAACTGGATTAAAATCTTTTAAAAACATAATAAATAGGGCTTTTATCACTGGAAGAGAAGCCCATACCTTAAAAGGAATTTTAAGAAGATTAAAAATAAAAATTAAAGAGGGATGAGAAATATATGGCTATTTTAAGTGATGAAACAATAAAAAAATATCTAGATGAAAATAAAATTGTGATTTATCCATTAAAAGATGAAAAACAAATACAACCTTCATCTATTGATATGAGATTAGGTAATGAATTTAAAGTGTTTAAAGTTATAAGACAACCTTATATTGATCCTAAAGATTCACGTGAAGTAGCTGAATATATGGAATCTATAATTGTGGAAAAAGATGATTCTTTTATAATACATCCCAATGAATTTGCTCTGGCTACAACATATGAATATGTTAAAGTTCCTAATGATTTGGTGGGTAGAGTGGAAGGGCGATCATCGCTGGGTCGGTTGGGAATTACTATGCATGTGACTGCAGGTTATATTGATCCGGGATTTGAGGGTAGAATTACATTGGAAATATCTAATATTGGTGCTATGCCTGTGGCGCTTTATCCTGGTCAAAGGGTTTGTCAAATTGTTTTTGAAACTATGACTACTCCTTCTAAAATTCCTTATGGGCATCCTGATAGGAATAGTAAGTATATGGGTCAAATGAAGCCTGAAAGTAGTAAAATAAAGCAAGATTATGAATTAAAGTACATGTAAGATAAAAAAAAAGGATGTGAATAATTATGAATCATGATAAAATGACTAATATAAGTGCTAAAAGAGGATTTTTATGGCCTTCTTTTGAAATATACTCAGGCGTGTCTGGTTTTACTGACTATGGGCCGCTAGGAGCTAGTTTAAAAAATAATATCATGCAAAAATGGAGAAAACAATACGTATCTGGAGAAGGATTTTACGAAATAGAAGGGCCCACAATAATGCCGAAAGAAGTGCTCAAAGCATCAGGTCACGTGGATAACTTCACAGACCCCATGACAAAATGCGAAAAATGTGGAGAAGTTTTTAGAGCAGACCATATAATAGAACAAACAATAAAAGAAGATGTGGAAAGTCTAGAAAACCATGAACTCGACCAAATCATAATAAAAAACAATATCACCTGTCCTGAATGTGAAGGCAAACTAACAAAAATCTGGAATTATAACCTAATGTTTCAGACCATGATAGGTGCTAAAGGAGACAAAATAGGATATATGAGGCCCGAAACAGCCCAAGGAATATTCATACTATTTAAACGACTTGAAAGGTTTTTCAGAGGTAAACTTCCATTCGGAATAGTTCAACTAGGAAAAGCATACAGAAATGAAATTTCACCCCGACAAGGAGTAATAAGACTTAGAGAATTTAATCAAGCAGAAGCAGAAATATTTATAAACCCCAATGATAAAACAACACCAAAATTCAAACAAATTGAAAATGAAATACTAACACTACACTCCCAAGACATACAAATAAACCAACAAGAACCTCTAAAAATCACAGCTAAAGAAGCACTAGATAAAAATATTGCAGCTAACGAAATAATACTTTACCAATTATATCTAGCTAAAAAATTTTTAAATGAAATAGGAATTTCCGATGAATTTTTAAGATTCAGACAACATTTACCTGGAGAAATGGCCCATTATGCTATTGATTGTTGGGATGTTGAAGTTTTAACTGACAAATATGGATGGGTGGAAATCATCGGAATAGCTGATAGAGGAGACTATGATCTTAAATCACACTCACAACACAGCAAAGAAAATTTAGATGTTTTCATTGAATATGATCAACCTCAAATTATTAAAAAAAATATTGTGAAACCTAATCTTTCAAAATTCGGCCCTTTATTTAAAAAAGATTCATCTAAAGTAATTGCAGCTATTAACAATACTGATAGTGAAGAAATAATTAAATCTATTGAAGAGACTGGGAAATATATAATAAAACTTGATAAAGATTATGAGCTTACACGAGATTTGTTGATAATAGAAGAGATAGAAGAGGAGATATCAGGAGAAAAGATAGTTCCGCATGTGATTGAACCTTCATTTGGTATTGATAGGATTGTGTATTGTGTGCTTTTGCATTCATTTAAAGAAGAAGAAGGTAAAGATTATTTTAAATTTGTAAATGAAATTGCTCCGGTGCAAGTTGGTGTTTATCCGTTGATAAATAAAGAGGGGCCTAGAGAGATAGCTGAGAGAATAACTGAGGATTTGAGAAATAAAGGTTATACTGTGGAGTTTGAGGTGACGGGTACTATAGGTAAAAGATATGCTAAGGCTGATGAGATAGGCATACCTTTTGCTATTACGGTAGATTTTGAAACATTGGATGATGGTAAAGTTACTATAAGAAATAGGGATAGTGAAAAGCAAGAGAGGGTTTCTATTGATAAAATAAATTATTATTTAGAAAATTATTTCTAGAAAAAAAATGGGGGAATAGTAGAAAAATGATTGATACTCATATACATGCAGATAGTAGAAGTAGTGAAGATTTTGAAATGATGTATTTATCTGGAATTGACAGTGCAGTAACATGTAGTTTTTATCCTTATAAGTTATATAATGAAACGGTTCTTTTAAATCATTTAGAAAGAATTCTAGAATACGACACCACACGAGCCAAAAAATATGGAATAAATCTAAAAGTAGCACTAGGAATCCACCCATCCAACACAGAAATCAACCCTCAATTAATCTATAATAATATGTATCAATGGATTGAAAACAATAAAATAATAGCTATTGGAGAAATTGGATTAGAGAATTTAACAGAAAATGAAATAAATATCTTTAAAAAACAATTAGAAATAGGTGAGCAGACAAAAACACCTGTTATAATTCATACACCTCGTAAAAATAAATTTAAAGTATTTCAAAAAATTATAGATATTGTTCCAGGATATATTGATCCTAATCTTGTTGTTATTGATCATATTAATGGCGATATTGTAAAAGAAGCTATTGATAGTGAATGTATGCTAGGTCTTACGGTTCAACCTGGAAAAATGACAAAAGAAGAAGCTATATGCATTTTAGATCAGTATGGTTTTGATAGGTTTTTATTAAATAGTGATATTAGTAATATGCCTTCTGATTGTTTATCTGTTCCTAAAACTGTTCGTGAGCTTAAAAAAGAGGGTTATGATGAAAGAAAAATAGAAAAAGTTGCATTTAAAAATGCGAGAAATTTTTTTAAAATATGATTTAATTTATTTTTTAATTAAGTTAATAGATTGTGGTGAGATGATGATTAAATGTTTATTGGCGGAGTGTGTGAGTAGTAATGCTTCTGCACCATGATCATTTCTTAATTCTTTAATTTTATTGCCTGCAAATTTAAAGTTGGATGGGCTTTCTTTTTCTAAAAATGATAAGTCGAGAATTACAGGATTTTTATCCTCAATAATTTGGTCTATCATATAATTAATATCATCAATTGTGCGTGGTCTTATTAATATTATATTGTAATCGTTATGTTGAGGGGATATTGTATCGGGTTCTTCATAAAATTCATGTCTAAATTCATGTGCAAAATCGTTATTTTTTTTATCGCTTAAATCTCCTTCAAAACCTAAACTTCTTTTTAAAGCATCAGAAAATCCCATTTAATCACCTTTTTTTTAAATGTTTTAGTATTGCATCTAATAATTTGGAAGCTCCATTATTGTAAACGTCGCTGGTGGGTAGGCCGTATTTTTGTTCGAAATAATCTTCATCCATTTCTTCTAGTTCGGAATTTTTAAGGTTGATGGATAGTCCTACTACTTTTGTTGGTTCAACAGATTCAATAGCTTGGATTTCTTCGCTTATGCCTCTAGAATCTCTGTATGGATGATTTGGTCTATGTCCTACAATGACTGCATCAGGAGATGAGCCTATTAAAATTCCTGCAGATAAACATCTTGGATGAGGGTTTCCTTTTTCAGTTAAGCTAGATTGACCTTCAATAAAAATAATATCGGGATTCTTTTTTTGTTCAATGTATTTAATGGCGCTTAAAATAGCTGCAGGCACATCCATGGCTGATAGGCTTCCTGCTCTAAAATTAAAATCAGTTGGTTTTTCTAAACCCATTTCATCAGTAGATATAATAGCTGCATTTAATCCTCTTTTTTTAGCTTCTTCTCCTAAAGCTTTGGTTGTTGTTCGTTTACCGCATTCCTGTGAAGTTCCACCTACAAAAATTACAGGAGCTTGAGGTTTATATGAAATCTTTGGTAAAACTTCACATGATTTCTTAGGAGCAGCGCCAGCTATTTCTTTAACAACATCCAACCTAGGGCTAATTTCTTTTATTTCCACATTGTTTGCATCAGCAAATTTTAATAAAGATAAATTATTTTTAATTGGAAGTGATCTAAATGAAGACACTACATTTAACCCTGCATCAATAGCCTGAACAGCATATTTTAAAGCAGAACCCTCTGATCCTATCGGGAACATAATAGCAACAGACTTAGCATCACTATTTTCTAAACACTCATCAAGACTTCCATAAACTTCATGTCCACAAAATAGTTTTCCTTGTTTTTTTTCATCATCATCAATAAAACCAACAGTTTCTATACCATCAAGATTAGAAAATTTCTCTCCTCCACCACCACAACCTATAACTATATAAGGATTTAATTCCTGAAGATCTTTCACAGATTTTACTGAATACAAAATATCACAACCATTATCACACTAAATAAAATAATTTATAAAAAAATATATTCTACTCTTTTTATATAGTTATTATTTAGAATTTTATTATTATTAAATTATGTGTTTTTAAAACTTAAAATATATATAATCAATTAAAACTTATATAAATAAGTATTAAAAAAAAGAGAAGGAAAGAAAATATAATGGAACAGATAAACGAAATGATAATTAACTGCCCTGCATGTGGAGCTGAAAATAAAGCTAAATCTATAATGAGAGAAATAGAAATACCTCATTTTGGAGATGTGCTTGAAACAACTATTCAATGTAGTATATGTGGATTTAAACATAGTGATATTATATCACTTGAACAGAAAGATCCGACAAAATATATTCTGCCGATAAATAAAAATACATTATCAGTAAGAGTAGTTAGAGCACAATCAGCCACAGTTTCTATTCCTGAAGTTGGAGTGAAAGTAGAACCTGGTCCAACATCCGAAGGCTATATAACCAATGTAGAAGGTGTTCTTACAAGATTTAAAGACGCAACTCAAAAAGCTCTAAATTTATTTTATAATGATGAATCACAAAAAAATGCTAAACTAACTTTAGAAAAACTAGATAATCTAATAAAAGGCACTCATGAAGCAACTTTAATAATAAAAGATCCGTTTGGACAAAGCAATATTATTCATGTTAGTGTTAAAACTTTACCCATTTTAGAAGATGAATTAAAAAAATTAAAAACCGGATTTACATTTATTGAAAATAATGAAGAGTAAACAAAAAAAGAAGATTATTCTTCCTCATCATCATTTGCAACTAAATTTGAAGTAAATTCTTCTTCTTCGTAAACATCTTTTAATTTTAAAGTCTTTTTAACATCCATGGCTAAAGCATTACAGTCAGCTTTAATAGCATCTAAATGTAATAATATTCTTTCTTTTTCTTGATTAATTCTTTCAATATTGGTATATGGATATGTTGATTCCTTCAACATTTCATATTCAATTGTTGTATATGGATAATCATTTAATTGTTTACATACATTTTTAAGAACATCACCTAAAAATTTATTCATTTCAACCTTAACTCTTTCTCTAATCATTTTATCATCATCAAGGTTCTCTTTCATTAAACGAACAACTTCAGCTTTTGCAAAAGGCAATTTTTCTTCATCTTCATCAATATACTCTTCTGCAATTTCTTCACTTTCATCCATAGTATTTTCTTCTTGTTCTTCATAATCTACCATTATAGTTCACCTAATATTATAATTAAGAATTACTAAATTTAATATAAATTTTTATTTAAAGTCATATTTAAATATTATCACAAATAATATAAGAAAGACCCGCTCTTTTTAACAATAACCTATAAAAACATCAAAATAAACAAAACAAAAACCAATTATTTAAAACAACCCATTTTATACTAAAAAAATAATTATTATGTAGTAATTAATATTTATAAAAAAAAATAAATAAAAAAATATGAAAAAACAACTTGTAATATTTTTTTTAGCACTACTAATTATAACCCCAACAATCAAAGACATCGCAGCAACCACTGTATTTCTAACATCAGATAATCTAGTTGACTCCCATACAGATATAGAAATACTTAACTCTATAAAAGACAATATTGAAAAAATTAGCGATGGAAAAATAAAAGTAACCATCGATCCTGATGCACCAGGACCCGGCGAAGGCACCAGAGCCATACAAAGCAACAGCGATGTCAGCGTTAACCTAGCATCATCGTGCGCAGGCAATTTTCTAGTTCTCGCAAAATACGCCGAACACACAGATAAACAAATCATCTTCGTAAATACCGGTGACTTTGACCTCAACCAAGAAAATTCACTTCGAAGAGCATGGGATGACGATTATTCAAAAACCAACTTCGCAGGAATCAACTCACCCGGAGAATTTCTAAACCAATCAGGAATATCCTACATTCAACCCCTACAAAAATATCCTGACTGCGGACCTGACGGATACCTAAATAAAAATAATGAAAATGTAAATAAATACATCGCAAAATCCATAATAGAAGATATAAACAACCACCAAAACAATTCTAAAAAAAACATAAACGAAAACCTAATCATAACCCACAAAATCCCACCCTCAACAATGGCCCAAGCCAGCAGCCAATACCTAGAAAACAACGAAAATAAAACAAACTTCAACAACTACAACGCTGCACAATTACTATACCTAACAAGCAGCTACCTAAACGGAAACGCTCTTAAAAACCCCGAAAACTACAACGAACCATCTTCACCCCTAAAATATTCACTCTTCACCCAAGACACATACTCCATTTACGATTACATAAAAATGGGAGGTATTGTAAAAAATTACATGGACGAAAATGGAAAAGCCCCTAACTACATCCATTATAACGGAGCATACATCAGCTACTACGATCTACAATACAACTTTGCAAAAATCACAGAAAACCATACCGATTCAAACCATATGAACTTCCATAACCAATACACATTCGAAAAAACCAACCAATCCATACTAATAGACCTACTTCCAATCATCATCATCTGCCTAATCATAATATCAATAATTATAATAATAAAAAAAATAAAAACATAATCATATAAAAAGAATATGGAGAAAAAAATAAATGAAAAAATATATAAGTGAACTAATAGGAACAATGGTCTTAGTCCTGTTTGGTTGTGGAAGTGCAGCTATCGCAGGAGACGTATTAGGCAATCTAGGCATCGCATTTGCATTTGGACTTTCAATTATAGCTATGGCATACATAATCGGAGACATATCAGGATGCCATATTAACCCAGCAGTATCCTTTGCAATGTGGCTAACTAAAAAAATGGACAGCAAAGACTTCGTTGCATACGTAATCGCACAATGCATAGGCGCAATCATTGGAATTGCACTTCTAGCATTTATGATCAACTCATCAGGACTTCTCGCAAACTACATGACAACCGGACTTGGACAAAACGGATTTGGCCCAGCATCCAGCGTAGGACTAAACATGGCAGGAGCATTCGTAGTAGAAACCATACTAACATTCGTATTTGTATTTACCGTTCTTGGAGTTACCCGAACTGAAAAAACAAGCGCACAAGCAGGACTTGTCATAGGCCTAACCCTAACATTCGTACATATAATGGGAATACCTTTAACTGGAACATCCGTAAACCCCGCACGTAGCCTAGCACCAGCTTTATTTATGGGCGGACAAGCTCTTAACCAACTATGGCTATTCATCATAGCACCATTAGTAGGAGCAGCTATTGCAGCTATCATATACAAATATCTCTACCCAAATAACAAAGCATTACCATTTGATGAAATTTAAAACAAATCCTAAACAAAAAAAAATCTCTTCTTTTTTTTATTTTTATTTATAGTTTTTATTAATTTTTTAAAAAGTTTTAATATACAGTAAAATAGTTTATTTAAAATTTAAATAATATTAAGACTTATAAATAATAAACATATAAGGTGAATGTATGAAAATTGTTGTTGCAATTGGAGGATCAATTTTATTAGAAGATTATGATTGCAAGAAATTTAAAGAATATTCTGAAATTTTAAAATCATTATCTTACGATCATGAATTATTTGTAGTTGTAGGTGGAGGAAAACCTGCAAGAGAATATATTAATATTGTACGTAATCTAGGCGCAGGAGAAGCACAATGTGATGATATGGGTATAGATGTTACAAGAATTAACGCCAAACTCTTATTAACTGCACTTGGAGATTCAGCATATCCAAAAATACCGCATAACTTCCAAGAAGCTCAAGAATACTCTTCCCATGGGAAAATTATTGTAATGGGAGGCACTGAACCTGCTCATAGTACAGACGCTGTTTCTGCAATATTAGCAGAATTTATTCAAGCAGATAAACTTATTAATCTAACTTCAGTAGATGGAATGTATGATAAAGATCCCAATAAATACGATGATGCCAAGTTAATCAATGAAATAACAGCAGAAGAAATGTTAAAAGTAATAAGTAATAAAGACACTAAAGCAGGAACCTATGAATTCTTTGATATGGCAGCAATCCAAATGATCAAAAGATCATCACTTGAAACAACCATAGCAAACGGACACGATCCCCAAAACCTTATTAAAATCATAAAAAATGAAAAAATTGGAACTAGAATAATAACCGATTAAACTAGGAGATTTATATTTTGATTGATATTGGTCTTAATTTAATGCATCCTTCATTTAAAAAAGATAGAAATAAAATAATCGAAGAAGCTAAACAAGCAGATGTAAATAAATTCATCATAACAGGGACAACAGTTAAATCAAGTGAAACAGCCGCAAAATACGCCTCCAATCACCCCAATACATTATATTCAACTGCAGGAGTCCATCCTCACGACGCTAAAACATGCGATGAAACAACCATCGAATCATTAAAAGAAATTTCAAAAAATAATTCTGTAGTAGCTATCGGAGAATGTGGACTTGACTATAATCGAGATTATTCCCCTAGAGACACACAAAGAAAATGGTTTGAAAAACAAGTAGAATTAGCAGAAAATATAAACATGCCCCTATTTTTACACGAACGAGAAGCTCATAAAGATTTATATGAAATCTTAGAATCCCATCCAAAAATAGCTAAAAAAGCCGTGATCCACTGCTTTACCGGAACTAAAAAAGAAGCAGAAAAATACATTGATCTAGGATGTTACATTGGAATTACTGGATGGATCTGTGATAAAAAAAGAGGAAAATCCCTACAAGAAGCCATTCATAGCATTCCATCCGATAAATTAATGATCGAAACTGACGCCCCTTTCCTAATACCTAAAAATTTCAATAAAAAACCTAAAAAAAATAGAAATGAACCAAAATACCTACCCCAAATTTTAAAAACAATTGCACACTACAAAGATACAAATACCGAAACTTTAAAAAAAACAATAACAAAAACAACTGAAAAATTTTTTAATATAAAATAAAAAAAAAGGTGAGAAAAAAAATGTCTGTAGAACCACATAAACATTGCCCTATTTGCGGAACACCCATACCTTTAAACGAACTAGTTTGCTCTCCCGACTGTCAAAAAGTATGGGATGCAAGAATAAACCAACAAAAAAAAAGTAGATACGTTTTACTTGGTGTAATCGCAATATTCATCATAGTCTGGGCAATTATGATGTTCATAAAATTCCCAACATTCTAAAACCAATATACAAAATAATTATAGAAAATACTTGTTTTAATCTTTTTTGAGGCAATTTATGAGCAATCTTAGCCCCATAATAAGCTAAAGGCATAGAAAACATCACAATAAAAAAAAGATTCACCAAACTTATATAACCTATAGAATACGCAATAGGATTAACATTCCATCCAGAAACTATATACGAAAAAACACCACCCATCGCTGTTAAAGAAATAAAAATAGAAGAAATTCCAATAGCCTCAATCATACTATATCCTAAAAGCCCTGTTAAAGCCAATATAATAAATAAACCACCACCAATACCTAAAAGCCCAGACATTATACCAATAGATATCCCTATCCAAACATAATTAAACAAAGATAAATCTAATTTAGATTCCATCTTATCTTCATTTAATGTAAAAAAGTTATAAATAGCTATAAAAATCAATATTATGCCAAAAATAAATTCCAAAATATCTGTTGGAATTATTGAAGCTAAAAATGCGCCGAATATTCCTCCAATAATACCAAAAATCCCAAATTTCACACCTGGTCGTATTATGTTGTTTAAAGTTTTTGTATGTCTGTATGCTCCGCTTAAAGATGTTGGAATAATAATTGCTAAACTTGTTGCTAAAGATACTAACATTGCAATATGAGTTTCCACTCCAATATATTCAAATAAAAATAACTGAAGGGGCACTATTATAAATCCCCCGCCAACCCCTAATAGTCCAGAAGCAAAACCTGCGATTATTCCAATTAAAACAAGCCCGATTATATATTCAATAGTAAAAATAATAATAGTTCACCTTAAATTTAGAAATGTTTTTTAATTTTAATTTATATAATATTTCTTTATATGAAGATTAATAAAATTATTCTTGTAGGAATTTTATTGATTTTGTTTTCTATACTTATATTTATAAGTGATATTTTCACTCCTTTTATTCGCCCTATAACTTATACATTTTTAATGGGATCATCTAAAGGAAAAGATATCTTATTTTTTTCATTATTTGGAATATTTTTAATTTTAAGCCAAATTATTAATTTAAAAAATTGTAAATTATCAAACACTTACTTAAAAATAGCAATTTATTTATTTGGTTTATTATTTACAATAACTTTAATCTTAGAGATATATTTAAGAATAATTCTAGGTTTAGATATTTTTACAATATTTGTTTCTATAAAACCTGATTTTGCAACAACAAGTTTATTACATTCACATCTATTAAAATCAATTTTAGGACAACTCTTAAGTCTAACAATGGGTTCTTTAATTGATAGTGGAATAAATACTGCTTCTAGTTTATATACATATATTCAACCTTTTGCAATATTTTTAACAATTTTAATAATTGTAACAATAACATTTTTAATATTATCTCTTTCAAAAAGACCCTATCCTACAACAATAGTTTTATGTTTTGCAGCTACTATAACATTAATTGGTTGTTTAGACGGAGGATTATTCGGAGTTCCGGTAATGTTAGGATATTTTATTTTAATTGCAATATATAGAAATGGATACTATTTAAATTATTATATAGCTAAATTACGCAATGATAGTAAACTTCTAGATTTTGCCAAAAAACATACTCCCCATTATAAAATTAATGATGATTCTTTAAATATTCGATTTATTATAAATACAGGTATTCCTTACTTTATTGGAGCATTTATAGTATTTTTACGTTTATCTCTATGCTTTTTAGGAGCTAATCCTGAATATTATGAAATCGACATTATAAATCCCGATAATAACATAACTCTTGATGAATATCCTATTGAAAAAGTAACACATTTAACCAATAAAACAGTTTATTATATAAACAACGATGATGGTAAAAATGAAAATGAATTAACTGTTAATTTATCTTCTAGTTTAAATAATAGTTGTGATTATTTTACGGTTAGTTGGAATATTTATTCTTATTTTTAAAAAAATTTAAAAATTAAAATAATCATAATTAAATTACAATGATCCTCAGTATTATAATACCTACATATAATGAAGAAAAATATCTTCCTATTCTTTTAGATAGTATTAATGAACAGGAATTCAATAATTATGAAGTTATTATAGCTGATGCTAATTCAACTGATAAAACAGTTGAAATTGCTGAAAAATATGGATGTAAAATAGTTAAAGGCGGGACACCTGCAGTAGGTAGAAACGAAGGAGCAAAAGTAGCTACTGGAGAATATTTATTATTTTTAGATTCTGATTTAAAATTAACTGATGATTATCTAAGAGATACCTTATATGAATTTAGAATGGAAAGATTAGGAATCGGAATTACTCAAATAGAACCATTATCTGAAAAAACTGAGGATATAATACTTCATGAACTTGCTAATCTATTCATGGTTACAGTAGAAAATATAAAACCTCACGGAGCAGGATGTTATGGTATAATAACTAAAAAATCACTTCATGATCAATGTAATGGATTTGATGAAACTCTTACATTTGGAGAAGACACAGATTATATTGAAAGATTAGCTAAAAAAGAAAGATTTAAAGTTCTTAGAAAACCTAAAATTATAGTATCTACACGCAGATTAGAAGAAGAAGGATTAAATACACTCATAAGACAATATGGTAAAAGTACATTAAATGATTTTTTAGGGAAAAAAACCGATGCAAACGAGATTAATTACGAATTTGGCCATGAAAACAAAAAAAGAAACAAAAAAAACAATTTTGACGAATTAATCAACAATATCCTAAAAAACGAAACTAAAAACTTAAACTTATACCATTATAAAAAAAAACCCCTTAATGACTTATCCATAAACTCCAAAAAAATAAAAAAAGACATAGACAAAGCAAAAAAACAAAATCTATTTTTTAAACAAAACCTATCCAAAAGAACACCCAATAATAAAAAAGTACTTTTCTATACAGTATGCGGAGAAGGAATGGGACATGCAATTAGAAGCAGCGTTATAATAAACGAAATTCAAGATGAATATGATATCCATATATTTTCAAGCGACAGAGCATACAACTACTTAAAAAAAAAATTCGACAACGTCCATAAAATCGGAGGATTTAACACAATATATGAAAATAACAAAGTTTCAAACAAAAAAACATTTTATCAAGCTATTAAAAATAATCCTCAAAATTTAAAAAATGGATATAAACACCTTTATAAAATTGCTCGTGAATTAAAACCCAATGTAATCGTCACTGATTTCGAAATATATGGAAGTATAGTTTCAAAATTATTAAAAATACCACTAATCGGTTTAGATAATATCCACATGATCACACAAACCAAAATTGATTATCCTGCACATCACCAAAAAACTATGATAAAAGCTAAAAGTATAATTAAAGGATATGTAATCAAACCCAAGATTCATATTCTAACTAGTTTCTTTTATCCAAAAATAAAACCAAAAAAGAAAGCAGTTCTATATCCCCCAGTTTTAAGAAAATCAATTCTAGAATTAGAACCAACTTTTGATGACCACATTCTCGTATATCAAACCAGCGACCAAAGTGAACCATTAGTCAAACAATTAAAAAATATTAATGAAAATTTCATAGTTTATGGATTTAATAAAAATAAAAAAGACAATAATCTTAAATTCAAAAAATTTAATGAAAAAGAATTTTATGAAGATATTGCAAGTGCTAAAGCCGTGATAACCAACGGAGGATTTGCTTTAATAAGTGAAGCCATCCACCTAAAAAAACCAATTTACAGTATTCCTGCACGTGGAAACTTTGAACAAGTTTTAAATGGATTTTATGTTGATAAATTAGGATATGGTAAATACAATGAATTTATGAACATAAATGAAGTAAAAACATTTTTAAATTCCCTTAATAAATATAAAAATAAGTTAAATAAACTTAAAAAAACAAATAATGATGGAATAATAAAAGAATTAAAATATCGTGTTGAAAAATACAGCAAATATTAAGTTAAATTACACCTAAAAAAATAATCTCTATTTAAAAAAATTATAATGTTACTCCCATTTCAAGTTGTTCGGTTAATTCTTTATATCTATTTCTAATAGTTACTTCAGTTACACCCGCAATATCTGCAACATCTCTTTGAGTTTTCCTCTCACCTACCAAAACTGAAGCAATATATAAAGCAGCTGCAGCCACACCTGTCGGACCTTTTCCTGAAGTTAATTCTTTTTCCATTGCTTTTTCAATAATATCAATAGCTCTAGATTGAACTTCACCTGATAATCCTAACTCACTAGCAAATCTAGGAACATAATCTATAGGTGAAGTAGGAGGTAATTTAATATTTAATTCACGAGCTAAAAACCTATAAGTTCTACCTATCTCTTTTTTAGTAACTCTTGAAACTTCAGCTAATTCATCCAAAGTACGAGGTACTTTGCAACGTCTGCAAGCAGCATATAACGAAGCAGCAACGACACCTTCAATACTCCTACCACGAATAAGCTTATTTTTAACAGCATCCCGATAAATTGTTGAAGCATCTTCTCTTACGCTTCTAGGTAAACTTAAAGTAGAAGAATTTCTATCTAATTCAGTTAAAGCAAAAGCAAGATTACGCTCAGTAGCACCAGAAATTCTACTTTTTCTTTGTAACTTTCTAAGCCTATACATTTGAGCTACATTATTAACTGGAATCGCACCTCCATGACTATCTTTATTTTTCCAATCAATCATGGTAGTTAAACCTTTATCATGAATAGTATATGTTGTAGGAGCACCTACTCTTGTACGTTTATCTCTTTGTTCATGATCAAATGCTCTCCATTCTGGACCTTGATCAATAATATTTTCTTCAAGTACCAAACCACATCCTTTACATATAACTTCAGCACGTTCATAATCATTTATGAAATCAGTATTCCCACAATTAGGGCAAATAGTGGCATTATCTTTATCATAAACATCATTTTGCATGATTTCTTTTTCTGTTTTAACATGATCTAGTTGTTTATATTTAGAATATAATTGTGATTTTATAATAACTCCTCCAAAAATTAATTTTCATATTTTAAGTTTTAAAATTTATTAAAGTATAATATTCTTTTTTTTATAATATTTCTCCCATTTCAAGTTGTTCTGTTAATTCTTTATATCTATTTCTAATAGTTACTTCAGTTACACCCGTAATATCTGCAACATCTCTTTGAGTTTTCCTCTCACCTACCAAAACTGAAGCAATATATAAAGCAGCTGCAGCCACACCTGTCGGACCTTTTCCTGAAGTTAATTCTTTTTCCATTGCTTTTTCAATAATATCAATAGCTCTAGATTGAACTTCACCTGATAATCCTAACTCACTAGCAAATCTAGGAACATAATCTATAGGTGAAGTAGGAGGTAATTTAATATTTAATTCACGAGCTAAAAACCTATAAGTTCTACCTATCTCTTTTTTAGTAACTCTTGAAACTTCAGCTAATTCATCCAAAGTACGAGGTATATTGCAACGTCTGCAAGCAGCATATAACGAAGCAATAACAACACATTCAATACTTCTACCGCGAATAAGATTATTATCAACTGCACTCCTATACACAACAGAAGCAGACTCTCTTACACTTTTCGGCAATCCTAATCTAGAAGAATCTCTGTCTAATTCACTTAAAGCAAAAGCAAGATTGCGCTCAGTAGCACCAGAAACTCTTGTTTTTCTTTGCCATTTTTTTAACCTATACAATTGTGATTTATTACGAATGGAAATATCTTGACCAGGACCATCCTTATTTTCCCAATCCACCATAGTGTCTAAATCTTTATTAGGAATAATATAGGATGTAGGAGTTTTTAATAAACTATATTTATCTTTTTTTTCATGATCAAACGCTCTCCATTCAGGATCTATATCAACTAAGTTTTTATCAACAATTATTCCGCAATTTTCACATGCGATTTCTGCACTTTCATGATCAGTTATTAATTGATTAGAACCACATTTAGGACAAATAATTTTTTTATCTTTATCATAAATATTATTCTTCATGATTTCTTTTTCTGTTTTTATATAAACATCAGGGGCTTGATTTATTTTTTGTTTCGTGATCGATTCCCCCTTTTTTTGGATTTTTTATTTTTTGGTCGTGATACAAATAATTTTTCCCCATAATTTTTCTTGATTTTAACAATATCTGTAGAATTAAATAATCGAATAGAAATATATGGTTTATTTGTTGGTCCAAAAATATAATTAACTTTTCCAATTTTGTTTTTATCACTATCAAAAACAATACCTTCAGTTGGAGGTGTTTTATTAGATCTCGCAATAAGTTTTCCTGAATTTGCGATATGTAAACTCTTTCCTAGAAATTTCATAAAATCAATAGTTAAAGTTATATCAAATACAAAAAGTTATATATAAAAAATAGTATATAAATGTATCGGAACATTTATATATAAAAATTTGTTTCTTTTAAATAATTTACTACTTAAGTCTAATAGAATCATTTAAATCAATGATATCTATTAATGATTCTTTTTTATTCATCATGTCAATAATAGCTAATTCATCTAATTTAATTCTTAAAGTTTCAATCATTACTTTATTAAAAACAATTGCAGGGATAACTACAGAACCTGTTTTATCTCCAAAGAAAAAATCACCAGATCGTATTATTTCACCATCAATAGATAAATCACAATTAATATTTCCTAAACCAGCAGGCTTACCTGCATTTGGAACATGATCAAGAGCAAAAATTGGTAAATCTAAATTTGAAATAGCATCCATATCCCTTACAGATCCATAAATCCCAACACCTCTAACTCCATGATTTTTAGCCTCATAAGAAGCTAATTCCCCCCAAATAGCAAAATCACAATTATTAGATTTTATAAAAAGAATTTTATAATCTCCAACAAAATCAATAGCTACTATTCCAGTCCCCCAATCATCAGAACTAGTTTCTACAGTAGTAATTCTACCAAAAACTTTCTGATCATTAATAGATCTTAATCCTTTAATAGTACCTTTTTTTCCAAAAAGATTATTGTAAGCATCGGATAATTGGCAAGAAGAAATATTATCCAATAAATTTTTTAAATTAATAAATTCATCATAATTATTTTCTCTTAAATCCAAATCCTCAATACTTACATTATTAACATTAATATTTTTAAGTTCTATAATTTTATCAATATTTCTCATATTTTTTAATTTAGATTTGGACAATGAATCATTAGACATTTAATCACCAATTTTAATCATTTATTTTTAAAAATAAAAATATTTCTATTAGTTATATATTTCTAATTTTATAATATTTTCCAAATACAAGAAAATAATTTAAAAAATCTACAATTTTATATATTAGTATTTATTAAAATATAGAAATGAAGTATTTATAAAAAAAAAATATTATATTATGTTTACTTAGAGTTTTTATTATTACAATTTTAAAAAAAAAAGCTAAATGTGAGTTGATTATTATTTAAATAAATGATATTTATAAAAATTAAAAAAAAATTTAATTAATGATCTGAGATCAATTATTAATAGCTTTAGCTTTGAAAATAGTGAATTAACTCTTTTTTTAGTATCCCATAATAAAAATTAAAATACTCCGAAATATAATTAAGCTAGGAGGCTTAAGAATGGGAAAAGGAGAAGAATTAACAACAACTAAATATCTAATTTACACCCAAATTAATGCAAATGGCATTGTTGAAAAACCTGATGTTGTTGGTGCAGTATTTGGACAAACTGAAGGTTTACTTAGTAATGATTTAGATTTAAGAGAATTGCAAAGAACTGGAAGGATTGGAAGAATTAAAGTATCAATCTATGCAAATAATGGAAAATCTAAAGGAGAAATCATAATCCCCTCAAGTTTAGATAGAGTCGAAACAGCCATACTTGCAGCTTCTTTAGAAACAATAACCAGAGTTGGACCATGTGAAGCTGAAATCACAACAGTCAAAGTAGAAGATGTAAGAGCTGTAAAAAGAGAACAAGTAGTGAATCGTGCAAAAGAAATATATAAAAATATGATTGAAAACGTTAGCTCAGCTAACATGAAAATGATAGAAGAAGTTAAAGAAGCAATGCGCATTCATGAAATATCTGAATATGGTGAAGATAAACTACCTGCAGGCCCAAGTATTAACTCATCAGACGCAATAATCGTTGTAGAAGGACGATCAGATGTTTTAAACCTCTTAAAATACAATATTAAAAATACAATCGCCGTAGAAGGAGTTAACGTCCCTAAATCTATAGGAGAACTAAGTAAAAAAAGAACCACAACAGCCTTTGTTGATGGAGATAGAGGAGGAGAACTAATATTAAAAGAATTACTCCAAATAGGAGACATAGACTACATTACCCGCGCCCCTAAAGGTAAAGAAGTAGAAGATCTAGAAAAAGAAGAAATCCTAGTAGCCCTAAGAGACAAAATTCCCACAGAACAATTCTTAACCAACCATAAAGACATCACACCCCAAGACAAAACCCAAAAACAAAACAAAAAATATAATAACGAAAACAAAAACAACAACACCAAAAAAGAAAAAAATATCATCGAAAACGATGAAATAAGTTTAATGAAAGATATGCTCAAAGAAATAGAAGAAACAGGAGAAGCAGCTATACTCGACGAAGCACTAAACATTACAAAAGAAATTAACGTAGAAGACCTATACAACGAAATTAAAAACTCAAATGAACCCATTGATAGCATAATCTTTGACGGAGTTATAAGCCAAAGACTAGTCGATATCTGCAGCTTAAAAAATATAAAAAGACTAGTAGCATTCAAATCAATGAACATCATTAAAAAACCCGAAAATATAAAAATAATCACAATGGATTAAAAAAAAAAACTTTAAACCTCCCATTTTATTTTATGGTGCCAATATAATGGAAAATTATAATAAACCCCAAACAAACAAAAATCAAAAAGAATACCAAAAATTTAGCGAACCCCTTTACGATAAAAACGGCAACAAAATAAATATTCTTAATTATTTCAATTTTAATGAAATGATAGAAGATTACCTAATAGAATTAGAAATCAGTAACTATTCACTAAACACTATAAAAACATACAAATCTATAATTAACAATTTTCATAAATTTTTAAAAAAACAAACAAAATTATACGATGAAAAACAATTCTTAAGAGCCTTTAAAAAATACATCCAATATCTAAAAAGAAACAAAAATGTAACTCAAAACTATATATACTTAGTTACAGTCGTTATTAAAAAATTCCTAGAATATAACCACATTTATTTTTTAGATGAAATTATAGCCCCTAAAAGAACCAAATCTCTTCCTAAATCTTTAAATGAAAAAGAAGTAAAATCATTATTACTAGCTATCGATTGGGATGAAAACGAAAATAAATCTAAAATTATCACTAAAATGAGAGATAAACTCATATTAACACTACTATACTCTACAGGTTTAAGAGTTTCTGAACTTGTAAACCTTATCGTAAAAGACATTGACTTTGAAGAAAGAACCATACTTATCAGAGGAAAAGGAGATAAAGATAGAGTTGTTTTATTTGATAAAAATACCAAAAATCTAATATTAAAATATCTTAATTTAAGAGAACATGAAAACAAATATCTATTTGTAAATAAAAAAGGCGCGCCCATAACACCCCGTTATATCCAATTAATGATTAAAAAATACGGAGAAAAAGCAGGAATAAAAAAAAAGATAACTCCTCATATTTTAAGACATTCTTATGCTACACATTTACTAAAGAATGGAGTTGATATTAGAGTTATACAACAATTATTAGGACATGCTAGCTTATCAACAACACAAATATATACTAATGTAGATATAGGAACTATTAAAACGGTTTATGATCAAGCAAAATCAACAGGTTTGGAAAATGAGTGAAGAATACTTAGCTAATAAACTTAGTTGTGAATTAGTTGAATTAAATAGAGATAATAAATATCTAATTAATGAGGATATTTTAAAAAAATTTAATAAAAATTGTAAAAAACTTATTTTAATAACAGGTACTAATGGTAAAACCACAACAAATAATATGCTTACCCATATTTTAAAAAGTCAATATAAAACTATTAGTAATGTAAATGGTGCTGATACAATAGAAGGTTTAATAGCACCATTATTACTTGATATCGACGAAAAATATGATTTTGGATTATTTGAAGTGGATGAAAATTCAATAATTAATATAACCAATTATATTATTCCAGATTATATTATAATAACAAATTTTTTTAGAGATCAATTAGATACCTTTGGAGAAGTTGAAAAAGCTATTAAATTAGTTCATGATTCAATTAAACCTACAACAACTCTGATTTTAAATGCTGATGATCCTTCAACACATTATTTTGATGATTTAAATAATGAAAAAATATATTTCCATCAAAATGATATTTCATCATCTAAAGGAGATATTTTTGTAGCTGAATTTTTATTTTGTCCTAATTGTGGAAATAAATTAGATTATAATTATTTAAACTATGGTAATATAGGTGAATATACATGTTCTAACTGTGGAGTTAGCAATCCTGAAGCTAAATATAATATAACTAATGCTAAATTAACAAAAAACGGATATTTATTTGAAATAAATGATCAATTTCAAAATAAAATAGATGCGATAGGTAATTATAATCTTTACAATGCATTAGCAGCTATTACAACAAGTTCTGAAATTGGAATAAAACCGGATATAATAGCTGAAAGATTAAATAGTTATAAATATAAACAGGGCAGGACTGAATTTATAAAATTAAATGATAAAAAAATTAGTTTAAGTGTAACCAAAAATCCAATAGCTGTATCTGAACAATTAATAAGTTTAAAAAAAATAAAGGCTCAAAAATCGATAATTTTTATTTTGAATGATTATGAAGCAGATAGTCAGGATGTAAGTTGGCTTTGGGATATTGATTTAGAACCATTAAATTCAATAAATATAGATAAATTTTATTGTTTAGGCTCAAGAAGAAATGATTTGGCCATTAGATTGAAATATAGTGATTTTAATTTGGAAAAAGTGATAATAGCAGATGATTCTAAAATTAAACCCTGGATTAGGAAAGCAATAAATGAAAGTTATGAAATTTTTATAATGGGAACGCATTCTGGAATATCTGAAGCTAAAAAAATAATTAAGGGAGATTATTAAAATGGAATTAGATATTATTGAGATGTATCCTTATATTTTAAATATTTATGGGGATAACGGGAACTATCAAATTCTAAAAAAAAGATGTGAATGGAGAGGAATTAAAGTAAATGGTTATAAATTTAAAAAAGATGAAAAACTTGATATTTCTATAGAAGATGCGGATATTATTCTTATGGGTGGAGCTTCTGATAAAGCTCAAACAATACTTTCAGAGGATTTAATGAAAGAAAGAGATTTATTATATAATTATATTGAAAATAATGGTGTTTTACTTGCTATTTGCGGTAGTTATCAAATGTTTGGAAATAGATATGTTGATTTGAATAAAGAAAATATTCGTTGTTTAGAAATTTTTGATATGGAAAGTGTTAGTAGTGAGAATAGATTAATAGGGAATATTATTTTAGAGAATAATATTGGTTTAAATCCTAAAAGTCTTGTAGGTTTTGAAAATCATGGGGGATATACTTATCATGAATATGGAAATTTAGGGAATGTGAAATATGGATCAGGGAATAATGGTGAGGATTTTAAAGAAGGATTAGTTTATAAAAATTTTATTGGAAGTTATCTTCATGGTCCGATTTTATCAAAAAATCCGCATTTAGCAGATAAAATTATTTTTGATGCTTTAAAAAGAAAATATAATATTAATTCATTGAAAAGTTTGGATGATTCGATTGAATTGAAAGCTCATAACTTTATTGTGGATAATTTGTTGAATGAATAATTATTTATAATTTAAATTAGATATAACATATTGGTATTAATTTAAGGGAGGAAATAAATGAATATTAATAGGTATGATTTTTATAATAAAAGAAAAGATATTTATGATAAGATTTTAAACTCAAATACAAGTACAAAAGTTGTATTATCTTTTTTGATGGCTTGTTTTACAGGTATAATGGCACAGATAATTATTCCGTTACCTTGGACACCTGTACCTATTACTGCTCAAACTTTTGCTGTGTTAACTGCGGGATTGTTTTTGGGTAAAAAATATGGTCTTTTATCTCAAATTTTATATATTATATTAGGTATTGCTTTTGTTCCTTGGTTTGCTGGAATGAAAGGTGGTCTTGATATAGTATTAGGATCTGATATAGGTTATTTTATAGGCTTTTTAATTGCATCATATTTTATAGGATCAATTACTGAAAAAAATAGGAATATTCATAAATTTAAGAGTATGGTTTTAGTAATGTTTGTTGCTAATTTTGCTTTTATTTATATTCCTGGATTGATTGGTTTAGCTGCTTGGTTATATATAACACAAGGAGTGGTTATTGGAATAATTCAATTAATTATGATGGGTCTTGCGCCATTTATTATTGGAGATATATTAAAAATTATTGGTGTTGCTTCAATTTCAAAAATTTTTTTACCAAAAGAATAAAATTCTTTTTTTTAGATTGATATGAAGCTTGTTTTGAGAGCTCATCATTTACTATGTCTTCAAGGGTTTCAAGGGTATGGTTATGATGAAGATTTTATTAAAAATATGTCTTTAATAAATAGTTTAATAAGAGAATCTAATATTAAAATTGAAGTTGTAAATAGGCCTGATGATATTTGTAAGAAATGTCCTAATTTAGAAAATGGTATATGTAAGAATATTGAAAATAATAATGAAATTGTTTTAATGGATAATCAAGTGATTTCTAAATTGCCTAATAAGGAAGAGTTTGATTCTGTTTTTTTATTTGATATAATTGAAAAATATTTTTCCACAATTGAAAGTATATATGATATCTGTAATGGGTGTAGATGGTGGAGAATATGCAAATTTGTTAAATCGATATATTTAAATAGTAGATAAAATAAAATATTAAGTGTTATTATTTATAGTCCCGTAGGGTAGTGGTAATCCTTCTAGGCTTTGGACCCGGAGACGGCGGTTCGACTCCGCTCGGGACTATTATATTCTATTTTTAAAGAGTTTTATATGAATAAACTATTAATTATTGGAATTAATACTAGAAGTATAATAAATTCAGCATTAAATCTTAATTATGAAGTTTATAATATTAGTTATTTTCAAACTGCAGATTTTCCAGAAATAAACAATTCAATATCCATTATAAACGAAAAAAAAGATATTTCTTCTGGGTTTTTTGAAAATCAATATGATCCTAAAAAATTATTAGAAAAAGGTGAACAGTTTTTAGAAATTGCCGATAATATTATTCTTACTTCAGGAATTTCAATAGATGATTTTAAAGGAAAATATAAAAAATATACTTCTAAGATAATTGCAAATAAAAATATTTCATCTATTGAAAACAAATACAAATTTTATAAAAAAATAAAAAATAAATATTTAACACCAGAAACTTTTTTTATTAAAGATATACATGAATCATTTGAAATAATAAAAAATAATCCCTCAAAAAAATATATTATAAAACCCGTAACAGGAAGTGGAGGATATAATGTTAATCTTTTAAATAAAGATATTTTAAATCAATTAAATTCAAATAACAAAAACTGGATAATTCAAGAATACATATCCGGAAAATCAATAAGCTCATCAATATTATCTTCTAAAAAAATTCAAAAACAAATTGCAACTTCAAGACTTTTAACAGGAAATGATTTCAACCAAAATAACTACATTTACATAGGAAATATTGTTCCTTTACCCAATGAAAAAATAAATCAAAAGATTAAAATAATTTCTGAAAATTTAATAAAAGATTTTAAATTAATAGGTTCAAACGGAATAGACTACATTATCAAAGATAATAAAATATACTTAATTGAAATAAATCCCAGATTACAAGGAACATATGAATGTATAGAAAATGTACTAAATATTAATCTCCTAAAAGCACACATTGAAGCATTTAAAAACAATTTTATCAATATAAATAAAATTAATGGATATAGCTATAAAAAAATAGTATATGCTAAAAATAAAATAAAATATAAAAAACTTAATATGAACAATATCTATGATTTACCCTATGTTGGATCTATAACTGAAAAATATGAACCTTTATTAACAATTATTGATAAAAACAAAAATCTAAAAAAATTAATTAAAAATGTAAATAAAACTAATTTAGAAATTGAAAGACAATTATATAATACCAACTAAAAATAATATAAATAAAATAAAACCAATAGTAATTAAAAAAGTTGTAATAACCATTCCTTTAGTAATCCATACAAAAACACGAGCTTTATTATCAGGATTTTCTAACCACTGATCTATAGGATTACGTTTCATCTAAAATCACCTAAAAAAAAATAAATAAAAATCTTTAAAAAAAAAGATTTTTAAATATTTCTAAAAAAAGAAATTGAGAAAATTAAACTTTTAAATCTGGAACAGGATTAGGTTTTTCAGCTAATCCTTCTTCCACTTCTTGTTTTTTCTCAATTGTAGATCTAATCATTTTTAATCTAACAAAGTTTTCCCTTTCCATTTCCTGAAGTCTCATATCAATATACTTTTCTGTATTTTGGAATCTTGGAATCATAATATGCTCTAATGCATTTACTCTACGTTTTGTAGACTCAATCTCTTCAGCCAATAGAAAAATAGTTTTTTCTACTTCACCAAGTTCAATTAAGTATTTAACAGATTCTTCAAATTTTTCAGCAGCTTTATCTAATTGAATTGTAGTATCTGAAAATCCATAACCTCTTTCAACAATAGATCGATTTTCTATTTTTATATCAGTTACAGGTACAGATACTCCCATAATACTTCTAGAATTAATATCTACATCAATGGATTCTTTCACAGATAATGAAGCCTTTTTAACTGCTAAGTCTCCCATAGCTATTTGAGCTTCAATTAAAGCTTGATTTGCTTCTTTTAAACTATTTTCTGCTTTTTCACGAATACCTTTAACACGATCTAAGATATCAAAAAACTCTTTAATAAGTGCATCCCTTTTTTCTTTTAAAAGACCATGCCCTTTTACAGCAAGTTTAGTTCTATCTTTTAGAGTAAGTAATTCCATTCTTGTAGGGTTTACTCCCTCTATAATATCTTGTGCCATAAGTTCACCTCATTTGAATAATATAAAAATTATTCGACACCAGAGCGTTCAAGGAATTCTTCAATAAATTCATCTTTAAGACGTTTAAGTTCTGTTTTAGGTAATATTTTAAGTAAATCCCATCCGATATCTAATGATTCAAAAATGGATCTATCTTCATCTTTACCTTGAGTAATGAATTGATCTTCAAATGCTTGAGCAAATTCTAAGAATTTTTGATCTCTTTCCGTAAGTGCTTCTTCCCCTACAACAGCTACTAAATCTCTTAATTCACGACCTTCAGCATATGCTGAATAAAGTTGATCAGATACACCACTATGATCTTTACGAGTTTTTTCTTCACCAATACCTCCGCTCATTAAACGAGAAAGTGATGGAAGTACATCAACTGGAGGGTAAATGCCTTTCCTATATAGTTCTCTACTTAATACGATTTGTCCTTCAGTAATATATCCAGTTAAATCTGGAATTGGATGAGTAATATCATCTTGTGGCATGACTAAAATAGGCATTTGAGTAATTGAACCTTCTTTACCATTTATACGGCCTGCACGTTCATAGATGTTTGCAAGATCAGTATACATGTATCCAGGATATCCTCTTCTTCCAGGAACTTCATCTCTAGCTGCAGAAATTTCCCTTAAAGCTTCACAATAATTAGTCATATCAGTTAATATAACTAAAACTTGCATTCCTAAAGTAAATGCAAAATATTCTGCTGTGGTTAAAGCCATTTTTGGAGTTAGAATTCTTTCAATAGCTGGATCATCAGCTAGATTCATGAATACAGTTACTTTTTCAAGAGCTCCAGTTCTTTCAAAATCATTCATAAAGAAATTAGCTTCTTCGTGAGTAATACCCATTGCTGCAAAAATTACTGCAAATTGAGTATCATCACCAAGTACTCTAGCTTGTCTTGCAATTTGAGCAGCTAGTTCATTGTGAGGTAATCCTGATCCTGAGAAAATAGGGAGTTTTTGTCCTCTTACTAAAGTATTCATTGCATCAATAGTAGATATACCTGTTTGAATAAATTCTTCTGGAAATTCACGAGAAGCTGGATTCATAGGGCTTCCATTAATATCAAGTTCTTCATCTGGGATGATTTCGGGTCCTCCATCAATAGGTTTGCCTATACCATTGAATATACGTCCCATCATATCTCTAGATACTCCTATTTTTGCAGTTTCACCAGTGAATCTAGTTTTTGTGTTTTTTGTGTTTAGATCACTAGTTCCTTCAAAGACCTGGATAACTGCAACGTCTTTTGTTACTTCGAGAACTTGACCGCTTCTTTTTTCACCGGTGGGTGTTTCGATATCGACAATTTCATTATAACCAACACCTTCCACTCCTTCAACGACCATTAAAGGACCTGAAACTTCAGATACTGTAGTATATTCTCTAGTTTTAATATTTGTATTCATTTTTAAGCCTCACTACACTGTTTAATAATATCTGCTTGGATTTGTTCGACTTTTGCATCAAATTCATCTTGTGGCACATATTTCATTTTACCAATTTCTTCTTTAACAGGTAATTTAACAATATTCTGTACAGGCACTCCTCTATTAACTGCTGCAATTGATTCTTTTTGGAATAAAAGAATTGTTTTTAACATTTTATATTGTTTTTCAGATGAACAATAAGTATCAACATCATCAAATGCATTTTGTTGTAAGAAATCTTCTCTTAACATACGAGTAGTTTCTAATGTAGCTTGATCTACTTCTGGTAAAGCATCAGGTCCTACTAATTGAACAATTTCTTGAAGTTCTGCTTCTTTTTGTAATAATACCATAGCCTCATTACGTATTTCTCTCCAATCAGATGCAATATTTTCATGCCACCATCCTTCAATACTGTCAATATATAATGAATAGCTTTGTAACCAATCGATAGATGGGAAGTGACGTCTATCTGCAAGGGAAGCGTCTAAAGCCCAGAATACTTTACAAATACGTAATGTGTTTTGAGTAACTGGTTCAGATAAGTCTCCGCCAGGAGGTGATACTGCTCCGACAACAGTGATAGATGC
>CANQZY010000006.1 GCA_947628455.1 uncultured Methanobrevibacter sp. | reverse complement strand
GGGACTCAAGCCCATACTATTCCTGTTGAATCCATTTTGAATAATTTAAAGGAGGTTGAAAATGTCTGATTTAAAAGTTGGGGTGTTTATTTGTGAATGTGGGGGAAATATTTCAGATACAATTGATATTGAAAAAGTAAAATCTTCTCTTGATGTTGAAATAGTAGAACAATTTGAAAATTTATGTTCTTTAAATGGAAGAAAAATTATTCGTGATGCTATTTTTGAACATGACTTAGATAGAGTTGTAATAGCTGCTTGTTCTCCTATAAGTCATGAAAAAACATTTCAAGATTATGTTCAACCATTAAATCCTTATTTGATTGATATGGCAAATATACGAGAACAATGTTCATGGGTTCATGATAATAAAAATAAAGCTACAAAAAAAGCTATTTCATTAATTAATGGATCTATTGAAAAAGTAAAACAATCAGATGAAGTTAATCCTATTTATTGTCAAACTCCGGATGAAATTGCTGTTATTGGAGGAGGAATTGCGGGTTTAAATGCTGCACTTTCCCTTGCAAAACAAGGAAAAAAAGTTACTATAATAGAGCAATCTCCATCTATTGGAGGGCATATGGCAAAAATTGGAAAAGTATTTTCTCCAGTTAAAATAGCAGAAGAATGTGGAATGTGTTTATTAAATCCAATTTTAAATGAAGTTGTATGGAATAAGAATATAGAGATTTTAACTAATACAAAAGTAATAGATGCTGAAAGAAAATCAGGTACATATAATCTAATTTTAGAGCAATCGCCACGTTATGTTGATGTAGAAAAATGTATAGCATGTGGGAAATGTAGTGAAGTGTGTAAAGTAGAAGTTCCTGATGATTGGAATGATAATTTATCAAATAGAAAAGCAATTTATAGGCCATTTGGACAATCTTATCCTGAAGCATATGTAATTGATATGGAAAATTGTGATAAATGTGGTAATTGTATGAGACAATGTCCTATGAAAGCTATTAAGCTTAAAAAAAAGCCTGAAAAAATTCCTTTGAGTGTAGGTTCAGTGATTATAGCAACAGGACATAAATTATTTGACCCTAATCTAAGACCAGAATATGGATACTCCAGATATGAAGATGTAATAACACAATCAGAATTAGGGCGTATTACAGGTGTTAACGGTCCAACAAAAGGAAAATTAATTAAAAGTAATGGTAATATTCCTAAAAGAATTGTAATGATACAATGTGTAGGATCAAGAGATGAAAAACCGGATGGTCACAGATATTGTTCTAAAGTATGTTGTATGATCGCACTTAAAAATGCTAATATTATTAAACATAAATATCCTGATACTGATATTGTAATATGTTATACAGATATTAGAACTCCTGGTATGTATGAAAAATATTATAAACATTCTCAATCTGAAGGCATTAGGTTAATTAGAGGGAGACCTGGAGAAGTTATTAAAAATGGAGATAATTTTATTGTAAGAGTTGAAAATACATTAAAAGGAGAATTTTCAGAAATTGAAGCGGATATGGTTGTTTTATCAACAGCAATGGAACCTTCAGATGGTACAAAAGAAATAGCTGAAATACTGAATGTAGGAATAACTGAAGATAATTTTATAAAAGAATCACATCCTAAAATAAAACCAGTTACAACAGATTTACAAGGAACATTTGTTTGTGGAACAGCACAAGATCCTAAGGATATTACAGAATCAATAATGCAAGCTTGTGCAGCAGCATCTAAAGTAAGTGAATATAATTATGGAGGAATCGAAATAGAACCATTCATTGCAGAAATAGACAAAGAAAAGTGTATATTATGTGAAGAATGTATAAAAAGATGTAAATTTAAATCAATAAGTGTTCGTGATGGAAAAATAGATATTGATCCTATGAGTTGTACTGGATGTGGAAAATGTCTGACAGGATGCAAACAAACTGCTATTACAGTAAATGGGAATATAGATGAAAAAATTAAAGCCACTATTGATGGTATTCTTTCTAACATAGATAAAAATGAAAGAACAATTTTAGTATTTTTAGATAATATTGGTTATACTGCAGCTGATAATATTGGTGTTAATAGAATAAAATATCCTGAATCTATTCACATTATCAAAGTACATTCTGTCAATAGAGTTAGACCACGCCATATTAAATATGCCCTTGAAAATGGTGCTGATGGCATATTTATTGGTGAATTTCCAGGAGATTTAATGTATGATGAAGTAGAGCGAAAAATAAATAGAGTTAAAGATAGGATTAAAGAACAAAATCAAAATCCTGAAAGAATTGAATTCTCAAAAGTTTATATTCCTTATTTTACAGGATTAGCTAAAAAATTAACAGATTTTGATAAAAAAATTAAAATATTAAACGAATCTGAAAGTTAGGATATTATAATTTTAAGTAAGATTATTCTTCTAATGCTTTCATAAATCTTTTTTTTATTTCAATTGGATTAATATTAATTATTGGAGCATCAGAATTACCTGCGGATACATTATATTCAATAAAATTTAAATTATTGTCATCAATTACTTTTCTTAGATTAATATCATCATAATTATATACATGAACAAATCCTACTGCTTTAGCAATCTCTTTAATATTTAAGTATTTTGCATAAGTATCTTGATTTCCTGTTGAACCATAAACTTGGTTATTTATAACAATCCATGTTAAATTTTTAGGATTTTGAACATAAGTTGTAATAACAGAGCCTAGATTCATTAAAAAGGATCCATCACCATCAATAATTACAATTTTTTTATTAGGTTTTGTAAGTGCTATACCCAAACCAATTGAAGAAACTAATCCCATTGAACCAATCATATAAAAGTTTTTATCTCTATCAGCTATATCATAAAGTTCTCTTGCAGGAAATCCAATATTACATATAATAAATTCATCTTTAATACTATTCATAATACTTTTTATTGCATCTTTTCTTTGCATTTTTTATCACCAATAACTAATTTTTAATAATATTGAAACAGGTTTACCCTCATTTTCAGATAATTGCCAAGATCCTTTAATATAATTATAAGCAGTTTTAGGATTATTAGGTATGAAAAATGGAAAATCAATTGATTTTAATATATTTGGTGTTGATTTTCCCATAGGTATTTGACCACAAATTAGCTCACCTTCAGTTCCTCTATGGCTAATAATCATTACAAGAGGGAATTGATATAATTCTGTAAGAGACTTTAATGCATTAATACAATTTCCAAGACCTGAATTTTGCATTAAAATAGCTGTTTTTTTACCCCCCATATATGCCCCAGCACAAATTCCAATACCCTCTTCCTCTCTTGTCACTGGTACATATTCAATGTCTTCATCATCATTTATTAATTCTAAAAGTTTTGTTAAATTAACACAAGGAACACCCACTATAAAATCAATTTCAGCATCTTTTAAACCGTAATATATTGCGCTTGTACTATCCATTTCTATCATCTCTAATTATAATTTTAATTTTTTAAAATAATAATATTTATATTTATTATTTATAGTTGATATAAAAATTCTTTAATTTGCATAAAATTAGCCAATGTTTGATGATCTAATATATCCGGCATTATATAAGCAATAACTACTCCAATTACTCCAAAAATTATCCCTATGATCCATATTATAATAACAGCATTTTTTTCTTCTATTGGCTTTCGTAATACAAATCTAATTAATGATTTAAAACCTGTTTCTGGCCTTACTAATTTTCCTTCATCATTTAATTGAGTTGGTTTAAATTGTTGACGTTCCATCACTCCAGCACTATAAAATTTCATTACTGCATCAATAATATTTGGTAATAGTACAACAAAAGCTATTAATTTAACCCTTCCTATAAACGCAATAGCTATAATAGCTGCTCCAATAATTAATGTTCCTGTATCTCCAGGAAATACTTTTGCAGGATGCTTATTAAAGTATAAAAATGCAATTAAAGATCCGAGCATACTCATACTAATTATTGTAACATCATATTTTCCAAGAATAATACAAGAGATTGTTAAAGAAGTAAAAGAAATTATTCCAAGACCAGATTCTATTCCATTTAAACCTGCAAGCATATTTGTTATATTAGCACCTATTGAAACAGCAAATGGAATACAAATTAGATATAAAATTCCTACATTAGGAGGAGCAGCCCAGATTAATGGAATACCTGCTAAAAATAGTAAAAAAAATTTTTCTTTTGATGATAAAACTAGTAAATCATCAACTATCCCTATTATTCCTACAAGTAAAATTACAACTAATACTATAACTAAAGGGAAAACAAGTATTTTATGAAATCCAATTCCTACAAAAATCCCTATAATAAAACCAAATAATATTCCAAATCCACCCATTTCAGCTACTACAGGTTTCCATGATTTATGAATATCTTTCCCAACAATATCTGCTTTTTCAAGCTTTTTAATAATTTTAGGCATTGATAATCTTGTTACTAAAAAAGATAAAATACCGCAAATAATTGCAATTATATACAATGGCATTTGTGGAAGAATCACAGTCATTAAAATCACTATTTTCAGAGATTATTTTTTATTCAGTATATAATATACCGTTCTTAAAGGAATATCTAATTGAGCTGATATAAATTTTGCACTTTTACCTTGATTTTTAAGAGATTTAACTAATTCTCTTTTATAATTATCGTGCTTTCTTTGATAATTATTAAACTTAAATTTATCATTACTTTTTCTTACAAGAGTATAAACTCTACTTAAAGGAATATTTAATTTTTTAGCTATTTCAGAAGCTTTAAAACCACTTTTAGCTAATCTCAACACAGAATCTTCCTGATATGAATAAATAGGTTTATTACCCCAATTATATTTCTTTTTAACTTCAATGTCTAAATTATTTAAAGCTTCAATATATGATTTGGATATCCTCTTAAAAATACTAGGACAACAAGTTATAGTATTAAGATTAGGATATTCTTCTATTAATTCTATAATTTTGGCAGAACTAAGATTTTCTGTTATATGAATAGTTGTGATTTTATCATCCATATAATCACTATTTTTTAATCATTTCCAAAAATTTCTTTGATTTTTCACTTTTAGGTTTTTTAAGTTTTTCAATATTTCTAATTTCTTTATTTATTTTAGAACCATTAATATTAAAAGTATTACCTAAAATATCTATATTAATATTAGAATTTAAATGAATTAAAGCCGCACCAAGAGCAGGATAATTTAATTTTATATTTGAATTTTTAATTAAATCTTCAAGCTTAAATTTTTCATATAAAATAACATCCATATTCTCTATTGGAATAATCTTTAAATTAGTATAATTATTTAAAACTTTAATAACTTTTTTATAATAATTTTGGAAAATTTTTATTTGCTGCCTATCTAATTCAACACGTATATGTGGAAATGGACCATTAACTGTTTTACGTCTATAATGAGAAGTAGTTAAATAATATCTAAAAATATCCCATATTATAAGAGCAGGAGCAATATTTGTAAAAATAATATTTTCAATATTATCTCTTATTTTTAAATCTCTTTTTAAAGATCGATTTAAATTTCCAAATTTATCAATATATCCTAATTTCTTACATTCTTCTTCAAAAGTAAATTCTCTCCATGATTCTAGACTATTACCATCATTTTTATCAATGAAATCAGGAACACTATTAAATATTTCTTTTTGAAGTTTGTTATATGTATTAAGTCTTTTAAAATCAGATAAATATTTTTTTAAAATTGAATCTTTAATTTGTAAAACAATACTTTTAGCATATTTAACATAACCTATAGCTAATGCGGTTCTAGCATGTTTATCATCAATAATAGCAGGTTTTGTACGATGAAATCTCAGAAGTTCAATTCTAACTTCATATCTATTAACATATTCAGAGTCTAAAGTTATATTTTTACGAATCCAACGATTATTCTCGTCTTTAATTTTTATAACTAAAGAAATAGTTTTTACAGTTCCTTTTCTTTCTTGTTTTAATATATTCAAAACTTTTTTAAGAGAGTCTCTTTCCCAAGGAGTAAATTGATTCATCAAAACCCTATAATTCCCAGATAATGGAAGATAGGGTAATATTTCTAATCTATATGCATTATCTCTATTTATTTTAAAATAAAAATTTTTACTTCCACAACTACATTTACCATCATTATCTTCATATTCATTAATTCTATATTTTTTATAACAATTTTCACATTTAACATAGCCAAATTGTTCTAGATTTCCCATTACAATTTTATGAGAATCAATGGCTGATTTTGTACGATCTAAAATATTTTTTTTAGCATTTGCCTTCATTCTAAAATATTGTTTATGCCTACTATTTTCAGAAAATTCTTCAACAGCTATTTCGCCAACAGAATTTGTACCGTATCTATTTAAAGATCTAAATGGAGTATCATATCCTTGAGAATCCATAAAATTTTTTAATTGCTGTAATTTATTTAATCTATCATTTAATTTAGAATATAAATCTTTAAAGTAATTAAAATCTTCAATATTGTCTAATAAGATCTCATCTTTTGATATCTCTTTAAGATATTTTTCAGAT
The DNA here is from genome assembly GCA_947628455.1 of uncultured Methanobrevibacter sp. Classification (GTDB taxonomy): domain Archaea; phylum Methanobacteriota; class Methanobacteria; order Methanobacteriales; family Methanobacteriaceae; genus Methanocatella. Next base: position 23,047 of record CANQZY010000006.1, on the reverse strand, counting down.
TTCCTTATTAGAGCAGATTCTTCCATCAAACACACCTAAAACTTATATTTAAATTATCTTATCGAATTCTTTCTCCAATTTCACACTCATCAGGAGATAATAAAGCTGCACTTTCATCTGTAGCTAATATCATCCCCTCAGATAATGTTCCAAATAGTTTAACTGGCTGAAGGTTAACAACAACAGCTACTTTACGATTAATTAATTCTTCAGGTGTATAATATTGTGCAAGACCTGCTACAATTTGTCTTAACTCATCACCAATATCAACCTGTAATTTTAAAAGTTTATCTGATTTTTCAATTTTTTCCGCTTCTTTAATTTGCCCTATTCTAATATCTAAAGTTTCAAAATCATCAATAGTAATTAAATCAGTCATTTTATTTTCCTCGCAATTATATTTTAAATTTTGTTTAAGTTTTTCAATTTGCACTTCAATAATATCATCATCAATTTTTTTAAACAAAGGTTTTGGTTTATTTATTTGATATCCTTCCGGAAGATACGCTTTCGCATCTTTCCATTGATTAGGAGTGGTTAAATTCATTATTTCAACTATTTCTCCAGCTTTTGTAGGTAAATATGGTTTAAGTACAATAGCCAAAGTTTTTGCAAGTTGATTTGATAAGTACAATGTATTTGATGCTTTTTGAGAATCTTCTTTTATAGCTTTCCAAGGTTCTTGATCATTAAAATATTTATTAGCAATTTTACAGACTCTAAATATTTCAACTAAACCTTCTCTAAATTCAAAATTTGATATATGTTCTCCAACTGTATCTGGTAGTTTTCTAATAATTCCTTCAAATTCTAAATCTTCATCGGAAGGATTTAAATATGGTGGAATTTTCCCATCAAAAAATTTATTAGTAAATGTAAATGTTCTATGTAATAAATTTCCAATAACATCAGCAAGATCATTATTAATTCTTCTTTGGAAATCTTTCCATGAAAAATCAGTATCTTTATTTAAAGGTGCATTTATAGTTAAATAAAACCTAAGTAAATCTGGCTCAAAATTTTTTACAAAATCCGATATCCAAATTACCCAATTTTTACTTGTAGACATTTTTTCTCCTTCAAGTGACAAAAATTCACCAGCATATATATTGTCTGGCATTTTACATCCATATCCTTTAAGAAGACCTGGCCAAAAAATAGAATGGTGATATATTATATCTTTTCCAATAAAGTGAACTACATAATCATTCCAATAATCTTTCCAAGAAATGTCAGTTTTATCTGACCATTGTGCAGCTGAAGAAATATAACCTAACAATGCTTCACCCCAAACATAGATTACTTTACCTTTAGCTTCATCTAGTGGAACAGGTATTCCCCAATTCATATCACGTGTCAAAACCCAATCATTTAAACCTTCATTAATCCAATTAGAAGCGTAATTTCGAACATTATCTGGTAAATTTTTATTATTTTCAATATATTCTTTAATATCATCTTCAAAATCGCTTAATTTAAAAAAATATTGAAATGTTTCTTTAAGGATAGGGGTAGAATCGCAAGTTAAACATTTTGGATCTTCAAGTTCAGTTGGTTCCAGTGCTATTCCACATTTTTCACAATGATCTCCACGAGCTTCATTTTTACAAATTGGACAAATTCCCTTAACATATCTATCTGGTAAAAATTTATTACAATTTTCACAATAAAGTTGAGTAATATTTTTTTTATAAATTAATTCTTTGTTATATAAATTTAAAAAGAAATTTTGAGCAATTTCATAATGTTTTTCATCAGTAGTTCTTGTAAAATTATCAAAAGTAACATTCATAGATTCAATATCATCCATAATCATATCATGATATCTTTTAGAAATTTCAATTGGTTTTTTATTTTCTTTATCAGCTTTAACAGCAATAGGAGTTCCATGTTCATCTGTGGCACAAACCATCAATACATCATTTCCAATCATTCGATTATATCTAGCATAAATGTCTGCTGGTAAATATGTTGATCGAAAATGGCCTAAATGGCAAGGACCATTAGCATAAGGAAGTGCACATGAAATAAAAATCTTTGACATCTCTTAATTTCTCCATAATTAATTTAATATAATTAAATAATCATTAACTATTAAATTATGTTTTTAAATACATTTAAAACTATTGGAAATTATTAGATTTATTATATTAAAAATAAAAAAAAATAAGATACTTTTTTAAATTATAAAATATAAGAAATAAATGTTATGGTTAAAGTTTCATATATTAATCCATTATCTGCAGAAGGTCTACAAATAATTAAAGAATATAAAGATCTAAATCAATTAATACAACCAGATGATTCTTTAATAGATATGGTTATACATACAAATAACCAAAAAATATCCGATGATGAAATTATTCCCAAAACAATAAAACAATTAGCTATTAACAAAATAAAATGGGCTATTGAAAAAAAGTATAATAAAAATTTTCAATCATCAAAATATGAATATCTTCTAAATGAAGAGATTTTTAAAGAAGATACAATAGCTTTCCATATTCTTTGTCAAGCTATAGCTATTCAATTTAACATAACCTCTAGAGAAACAAGATTATTTATAGAATCTCAATCAAGATTAATAGAAGAAAGACTATCTAAAATCCCTTCATTAACTAGAAAAGAAATAATAGACGAAATTTTAAGAGATATAAAAATAGATAATTCTATTAAATGGACAACATTAAAAGATGTTATTTCAAGTAAAAAACTTTCTCTTGATCAATTATTAATTAAAAATGGAAATATAATTCTTGAATATGATGAATTTATAGAAAATTATAATAAATATTTTAAAGATAAACCTATTGATAAAATGTATGAGATACTTGTTGGCGATAAGGTTAAAGAATTAATTATTTCTAGGATAATAATGCAGAAATGTGAAGAATATATTAAGAGAATTAAAGAAATGTCATTAACTATTGAAATTCATCCTATTATTAAACAACTAGGAGAAGAACTTAAAGATATAATATCTGATGAAATTTTAAATTACAATAATTATTATACAGGAAGTGAAGGAATATATGGCTCTTTAAAAGCAGAAAAATTAAATCAAAAAGCTTTTTCACCATGTATTAGAAATACTATTAATGGAGTGTCTTCAGGAGGTAGAAATGATGCAATTGTACTTCTTTTAACTTCATTTGTATCTTATGCAAGATTATATCCAAAAATTTTTGCATCTGAAAAAACAACAGTTAAAATATCTGATATTGATGATGATTTATCAATAACTAAAAATGAAATTCTACCACTTATTTTTGAAGCAGCAGATAATTGTTCTCCACCTTTATTTGATGATCAACCACAAGAAAAATTAAATATAATATCAAAGTTAGGTTTTGGTCTTCATGATAAAATAGATCTTAAAAATGAGGGGGAAACTAAATGGTATACTCCAATGAGTTGTGAAAAAATTAAAATGCATTTACCGCAACTATGTAAACCAGATAGTAATTGTAAAGGAATTAATAATCCATTATCTTATTATAATCGTAAAAAATACCAATTAGATAAAGAAAGTCATTAGACTTCTTCATCAACTGTTTTAAAAGTGTAATGCTCTTCTTGAATAGCATCATAATATTCATTGATAATTCCAGTTTCCCATTTATTATAATTGAAATATTCATTTTCTTCAAATTTGTCAGCTAATATACGTATACATCTTTCATCTTCATCGATTTCTTTTTTATCACAAAAATCAGAAACTAGATCAGGAGTATATTCTGAAGGATCATTTTCTTTAAAAATCAAATATTCTTTATATTCTTCATTTGAAAATAATTCTTTAGGTTTAACAGGATTTTCTAAAGCGTCAATTGTAAATAATTCAATATATAATTTATCAACTAATGGAAGTTGATTTTGTTCAACCCCAAGTGGATAAATTTTACCATTTTCTAAATCTAGAATAGTATAACCTGTTTTTTGACAAGGAATCCATTTTTCATAAGCTGGTCTTACAATATCTTTTGGAGATAATGTTGTTAAGATGGTTTTTAATTGTTCAACTCCTATTATTTCTATATAATCTTCATTCATTCTATCACCTTTATAGAAATTAATTATAAACTAACATTTATAACATTATCTATTAAAACATATAAAAAAATGATTTAACTATTTACATTATTATTAAATACTTTGAAAATTAATTATGTAATATAAAGATTGATATGTTTTCTAAAGCTACTTTAAAAGAAAGAAGACAATTTTATCGTGAAGAATGGTCTATAAAAGATTTGCCTGACTTTATTGTTAAAGAACTTCCTAAAAGAGAATTTGGTTTTGATCATATTGGCTATGGACCTAATGATAGATACAAAGTTTTTAAGGGTGCCCAATCCTTAAAAAAATTTTTAAGATATAAAACACCTTTTGCCGCTTATATTTCGGTAGCCTTTTATAATAACCCTAAAAAAAGACAAGATTGGAAAAAAGCAGAATTTATTTTTGATGTTGATGCTAAAGATATTCCTATTCGTAGTTGCCAATGTGATGGAGTTTGTGAAATTTGTTTAAATGAATCTAAAGAAATTGCTAATAGTTTAATCGATGATCTTGAGGGAAATTTAGGTCTTAAAAATATTCATTTAATATATTCTGGAAGAGGATATCACATTCGTATTTTAGATGAAGAAATAATGAAAGAAGGAAGTCAACTTAGAGCTGAAATTTTAAAATATGTAGCTGGTGCTGATATACCTAATACTCAATTCTCTAATGCAGCTATTCCCAATAAATCATTTAACTTTGAACATTTTTCTATACCTATAGGATACCCTAAAATATTTACAAAAAAAACAAAATATAATATTTTACATTTACAAGGAAATGAAGAAATTGAGGGTATTAATAAACAATTAATGAAGGATATTATTAAAAATCGTGAGTACATTGAAAATGATCAATGGGGATTATTTAAAAATAAAATAGGTCCTAGAAGATATAAAAATCTTACAAAAGCAATGGCCCGTATTAATCTTTCTACTATTGATGCTAAAGTTTCTATTGATTTAAAAAGAATACTTAGATTACCATCTTCACTTCATTCTAAAGTAAGCATGAAATGTATGGAAGTTAAAAATCGTGAAACCTTTGATCCATTAAAAGATGCCATTCCTAAATTTGTTTTTGAAAGAGAGTGATAATATGGATAGAGTATTGAAGGATATTTTAAATAAAAATGAATTTTTTGAAAAAATAGAGAATAATATTTTTATTCCCAAATATTTAGGATTAATTGTAAATGGAGTTGTTGTATATGATGTAAATTGGTTAGTTGTAAATAAAAGTGAATTAATATTTATGAACCAAAAAATTAAAGATCATCCCATTATTTCATTAGTTCTAGAAAATTTAAACTCATTATTAATCATTACTGATGATGGTGTTAAAGAAATATTGTAAATCATAATATTCTAAAAAATTTATTTTTTATTTTTTACTAATAATTAATCCTTTATGTAAAATCATTTTATATTTTTTAATAAAATGAATAATTTATTAGAAATAAAATATTAATAAAAATTATTTTATAAAAAAAAACATGATAAAGAAGTATATCAAATAAAATGACATGAAAATTTAAGAGAAATTGAAGATTTCTACTAATTTCTCAAAAATAATAAAAATTAATAATAAAGAAAATATAAAATTTTATATAATACTCAGTAAATTATTTATGTTATTTAATTTGGATAAGTTATATTTTATTAGCCATTTTTTGTTCAAAACTTATTGGATAAAATTCAGTGTATTTAGAGTTCCTTTCAATTGGATTTCTATCTAAATTTTTAACAATATTACATAGAGTATCAACTGATGCTTCAACTCCATCAGGAGCTCCAGATGCAGCAGATAATTCATCTCCTCCAAGAGTTCCGCCTAAATCATTAGCACCCGCAATAAGTGAAACTTGAGCAAATCGAAACCCCATTTTTACCCAAGAAACTTGAATATTTGGAATTAAATCTTTAAGCATTAACCTAGCTACAGCATATAATTTTAAATCTTCAGTTCCAGAAGCACCAAGATTATTAACACCCTTTAAATAAATTGGTGAATATTCATGCATAAAAGTCATTGGTATAAATTCAGTAAATTTACCACCATCTTCTTGCATTTTACGAATAATATCAATATGTTCTACACGTTCTTCTAATGTTTCAACATGACCATACATAATAGTTGCAGAACCAGGAATACCTACTTCATGAGCAATATTAACAATATCAATCCATTCCTGTGTTGTTACCTTTTCAGGACAAATTAATTTTCTTGATCTATCAGTTAGAATTTCCGCTGCGGTCCCTGGAAGAGTATCAAGACCAGCTGCTTTAAGTCTTTTAAATGCATCTTCAATATCTATTCCAGATACAATTGCGGCATCTTTAATCATAGTTGGTGAAAAACCATGAATTAATATATTTGGAAAACTTTCTTTTAATAAACTTAATAAATGTTCATAATATTCAATATCTGCATCTGGAAGTACACCTCCCATAACACAAAATTCATGAGCACCATTTTTAACTGCTCCATAAGCCTTATCTAAAATAGCATCATCATCTAAAATATAAGCATCAGGATCATTTGCATCTTTTCCAAAAGCACAAAATCCGCACCTAATAGTGCAAATATTGGTAAAATTAATATTACAATTGTTTATAAAAGTAACGTCATTTCCAACAATTTTTTCTCTTAAATAATTAGCAGTGGCAAGTAATGGATATAAATCTGATCCTTTTATATCCATTAAATAATTCGCTTCTTCAACAGAAATAGGCTCATCTAAAGATTTAGTTAATATTTTTTCTGTTCTAGAAGAAGTTAAAAATTTATCAAACATGTATAATAATACATTATATTAAATATATAAATATTACGATATTTATATTAAACACATATACTTTTTATACACTATTGATAGTATTATTATAAGAATAATATTCCTAATAATATGAATTCTTTTACAAGTAAAATTTAGTAGTTACATTATATTTTTTGAATTTGATAATTATTCGTTTATTTAAATAAATTATGTTAAATGTTTAATTATTATAATATTACTAACTGCTTAAAAAAATAATAAAAATAATTATCAATGTGAAAAGGAATTTTTTAATAAAAATGACATGATAAAGCTTTTTTTTATTATTAATACTGTTAAATATTCTATATTCATAAAATTATTTATATTAATAATTTCAGAAATTAAATTATGATAGGAAAAGTAATTTTTATTGGTGCAGGTCCTGGAGATCCTGATTTAATTACTATTAAAGGAAAACGAGCTATTGAACAAGCAGATGTTATAATCTATGCAGGTTCTTTAGTAAATAAAGAAGTATTAAATTATAAAAAAGTTGATGCTCAAGTTTATAATAGTGCTAAATTAAATTTAAATGAAATAATGGAAATTATTAAAAATTCTGTAAATAAAGGTAAAATTATTGCTAGAGTTCATACTGGCGATCCTTCTATTTATGGCGCTATTGGTGAGCAGATTAGAGAACTTCAAAAGAATAATATTAAATATGAAATTATCCCAGGAGTAAGTTCTTTATTTGGATCTGCTTCTGCTCTTGAAATAGAATTAACTTTACCTGAAATTTCACAAACTGTTATTATTACTCGTCCTGAAGGTAGAACTCCTAAAAAATCATCTGAAAGTATATCAAGTCTATCAAAACATAATGCAACTATGTGTATCTTTTTAGGTGTTTCCATGATTGATAAAGTAGTTGATGAACTTTTATACGGTTATGATATTAATACTCCAATAGCTGTAGTAAAAAAAGCTACTTGGAATGATCAACAGATAATTAAAGGAACACTTAAAAATATTAGTGAAAAAGTAAAAAAAGCCAATATAACAAAAACTGCTATGATTATTGTAGGAGATATATTAGAGTCCGATAATTTTACACCGTCTAAGTTATATGATGCAAATTTTAAACATGAATTTAGGTAAGATTTTTTATTACTTTATTCATAATTTTTAATTTTTCAAAAGCTATTTTAGGTGATGATCTTTTAAGACCACAATCTGGATCAAAAATAATATTATCTCTGCCAATAATTTCAATTCCTGTATTCACCAAATCTTTAACATCCTCATATAAATCAACAGTTTGTGTAGATGTATCTATACAACCAAAACCTATTTTTTTATTTTTAACTAAATTAAATTCATTCTTTAAAATATCTAAATTAGTAGAATTTCCAGCAAATTCAAAATCAAGAATATCTACATTAAACTTTGACAATTGTTTAAAACAATAACTTAAATCTCCACAAATATGTATAGCAATAGGTAATGAGGTTGAATTTTTAATAATATTAATGGCTTTTCTAGCAGTTTTAAAATCAACAATCCCCGTTGATAAAAAAGGTTCATCAATTTGAATATATTTCGGATTTACATATTTTTCAATGAATTGTACTTCATTTTTAAGACTTTCAGCTAAATCAATAATGGCATTATTTTTATCTTTATAATATCCTTTTATTCTAGAAGAATGGATAATTGTCGATGGACCTGTGATAATTCCTTTAATTCCTTTATTTTTAGGAATTTTACCATTATAATAATTTTTCATGATAGATTTTGCGTAATTTAGATCATTAATTGAAATACTGTGTGTAAGTTTTTTAATTTTTGATACAATGACAGTATTATTTCTATCTACTTTCATGCCTGGAACAAAATTTGTAAAAGAAGAAATCATATCTCCTCTAACTTGGCCATCAGATATAATATCAATTCCAGCATCTAATTGTTTTATAACTGCATTTTTAATAGCAGATTTATAAGGATCATATTTTCCAAAAATGTCTAAAAATTTGTCTTTTATTGAAATTTTTTTATCAAATTCAACAGGAAAACTTCCAACAACAGTCGTAAACATATCAATCAATATTCATTTTACGAATTTTTTCTATTTCTTCATCATCTATTGGTAATTCCACAACTGAAGTACCATGACAAGGTTTAGTGTATGGGATTAAAACTGTTCCTTTTTCATCATTAATGCCTATTGGTATTGGGGGAATTCCAATAACACGAACTCCTAATACTTCATCGCCAGGATTTACTTTAACAATTTCATCAGATTTAAATCTAATAATCATTGCACAATCTTTAAATCCTGCTTGTGATGCAAGAATTTCGTAATTATCTGATTTTTGAAGATAGTTATCTAAACAAAAAGACATTTTATAACTCCTCTATAACTTTATCAAATTTTATCTTTAATGGTGTTGGATTATGATAAGCTTTAACAGCTATAATTTGAGCATCTGTATTTTCACTTATTATATTTACATATTCTTCTAATAAATCTAAATTTTTTTCAAATACTAGTGCTATTGATTTAGTTTGGAGTATATGATAAAATGTTACAAAAAATGAAGCTGCCGCATCTTTATGAACAAAACCTACGAGTAAATCATAATCATGGAATTTAATTTCATTTAAACATTTATCAATATTTACCATATTTTTAACATAAATCTCTTCAGGATCCGATACTTTTAAAAGTTTTATAGCTGCAGGATTTGCCGCTATTGTAACATCATAACCTAAATAAGAGAGTTTATATGAAGCATATACTGCCAGGGGTGTTTGAGAGGGTGCTTCTGGACATCCTAATAAAATTAATACTTTTTTCATATAATGACCTTCTATGTTCTTCTTTTAAGAGTAACTACATTAGCTAATATTAATGCTCCTAAGAATAAAAATGTTAATAACGCAGTACCATTAATTGTTCTATTAAATACAAACATCCCAATTAATGCTTGTGAAATAAATGCTGTAAGAACACCAATTAATAATACCTCTTTACCTAAATATTTTTTATTATTATTCTCTCTTTTTTCTCGATATATTAAAAGAATTTTAAATCCTATAATAATTGTGAATAATACAAATATCATTAATCCAATTAGTCCTAAATATCCAAAGTCATATGCGTATCCCATAATTCCTGGAAGCATATAATCAATGGTATCTTTTTGATTTACTAAAACACCAAAAAATAATGGGAATGGTAAACCAAACATTAAAATCAACTGCATTGGTAATGTAATGTATCCTTCTGCAAATGCATTTCCTCCAGTTCCCCAAAATGAACTATTTCCACTATGACCAATTAATTGAGTGCTATTTAACACCATTTTAATACTTGAACTTGAATACTGTTCAATTCTCTGAAGACGTAATAAAGGAGAAAAAATTGTCATTCCAGTTAACCTAGATATTCCTTCAAGCCCTAAAAATCCAGCTACAGCAATTCCTAAAAACATTAAAATTCTTTTGATAGTTAAAAAAGATTTTTTTCTAAATGATTTAGAAATGATTAAATGACCTATAAATAATCCTAAAATCCAAAGTAATAAGAAAGATCTATGCATTAATCCTCCAAATATTGTAATGAGAACTATTAATATATAAACTAATCTTTTAAGGCTTCTAACGTCTACGCCCGAATCTTCCATGACATTAAGCGCAGATAAAGCGGTAATAACTCCTAAAAGTGCTATTGGTCCAAATGGATGAGTAAATTCATTTTGACTAGATGCAATTATCAATAAAACAATATCCGCGCCAAAAAGAAGAACAAATCCCCCTGATAAAAATAAAGATAGAAATGTTACAACACTAAGAGATATATTTGTTAAATTCAGAATAAATATTAATGAAATAAAAAGTATGAAAAATACTTCAATAATTAGCTGTAAATGATTTTGAGCTATAAACATCATATTTTAATCACGAATATTTTTATTATTATAAAAAAAAATACAAATGGACTGACCGGGATTTGAACCCGGGGCCTCCGCCATGCCAAGGCGACGATCTACCATCTGAGCTACCAGCCCATATTAATAAATAAAAATTATGCCCTATTATTATATTAAGATTAATTAATATAAAAAACTATTTATTAATAATTATAAAATTTCTGAAATATAATATTTTCTTTTATTCGAATTTATATACTATTTTTTAGCTAAATCATAAATATTATCAATAATTATTTTAAATAAATCATCCGTTTCAAATTCAATATGTTTATGAGGATTTACAATAAAATCTAAAGCTTTTTTAATAATATCTTCAATATTATTTGATCTATACATTAATCCATTATTAATATAGTATTGATCAACAGATAAAGTTTTTCCTGGATAACAAGAAATAACAGGAGTTTGTAAAATAGCTGCTTCTCTATTCATTGTTCCTCCAGCTCCAATAACAAGATTTGATTTTTTAATTAAACTAGACGTATCAACTGGAGGTTTAAGAATTGTTACATTTTCAATATCTTCAAAAATTTTAGCTTGCTGATTAAATCTAGGTAGGATTAAAATATTTGCATGATCTTTTAAAACATCTACTATAGGTGATAAAACAGATTTACGGCAATCTGTATCTAGATAAGATGCTAAAGAAGGTTCTGGCCTCATCAGTATAGTTTTTGGATATTTTAATTTAAGTCCTAAATCAATGAAAATATTTTTATTATATTTAAAATCTTTAAAATGCATTAATTCAGAGGTGCCATTATATGATATGATTGAATTAGGATTTGCTCCAAATTCCATTAATTTCCATATATCAATAATTTTAGGAGTTATAATTCTACTACATAAGGGAAGTGTTAATCTATTTGCTGCTTGTGCATGTTCATTATCTAATACATATAAACTAGGGATTCCAAGACCAAATGCTATTCTTGGAAGTTCGATAGAATGTTTACTGACAGCTACATCAATATTTTCATCTTTAACAACATCTAATAATTCTTCAACACGATCTGTACTTTCTTTTAATTTTTCATAAAGACTAATTCCATGACGACCTACTGAAATAAAATCTATTCCATACATATTCATTAGTTTATGGATATCTCCAAACTGTCTTCCTGTAACAATAACATCTTCTCCTTCTTTTTTAAGATAGTTAATAATATCTTTAAAAAATCTTATATGAGGAGCGTTTGAAATATCTATCCATATCTTCAACTAAATCACCTAAATTTTTCAATAGATTCAATAATTTCCTTTAAACCTTCACCAGTTTTTAAACTACTTTTAATAATTTCAATATTAGGATTTAATTTTTTAACATCTTCCACCATTTTATCAGCATCAGCACCAACTGCTTCTGCTAAATCAATTTTATTGATAACAACAGCATCGGCATCTTTAAAAATTAATGGATGTTTCTCTACAGTATCATCTCCTTCAGTCACACTCACAACAACAATTCTCATATGAGAGCCTAATGCGAAATCAACAGGACAAATTAAGTTTCCCACATTTTCAATGATTAATAAATTGATATTATTTAATGGTAAATCGCCAATACCATGGTTTACTAAATGAGCATCTAAATGACATTCTTTACCTGTATTTAATCCTACAACTGGAATATTATATTTTTTAATTCTATCTGCATCAAATTTACTTATAACATCTCCAGCAATTACACCAATTTTATAGTCAGTATTTTCAATAATATTTTCAATTAATGAAGTTTTTCCAGATCCAATAGCTCCAACAAAATCAACACAAAAAATATCATGATCTTCAAAGTTTTTACGATTTTTATCAGCCAATTTGTTATTAGCATCCATGATATTTTTTTGAACTTCAATATCCGCTACCTTATGCATTTTTTTTATTCCTCCTTATCTTCTTGTTCTATAACAATATTTTTAACAATACAATCTTTACCATTTAAGATACGTATCCTTTTATTTTTACATTTAGGACATTCAATCAATGGAGCATAATGATCTAATTCATCTAAATCAATTTCTCCGTTATATCCACATTTAGGGCATTCAATTTCAGCAGGGATTTCATTAATAGTTATTTTGGCGTTCTCTACAATAGTATTTTCAACTAAAACATCCATCATAAATTTTAATTGTTCTGGATTTAACATTGCTAATCTACCAATTTCTATGATCACTTCAGTTACATCTATTGCATTGTTATCTTCAGCAGTTTCAATTACTGAACTTATTATTCCTTGTGCCATTGATAATTCATGCATTTTATTATCCTCAAATATAAAAAAAATTTTTATTAAAATATTTTAATTAATTCTATCTATTATAATATTATATAATATTTTTTAATATAATGATAAAAGTTATGAAATTACTGATAATAATTTATTAATTTGCTCATCATCATTATTATTTAAAGAACGAGCTTTTTTAGCAAATAATTTTGCTCCTCTAATATCCCCTTGTTCTCTTAAAATTCTTGCAAGTAACGCATATGCATGTACATTTTTATTATCATTAACGATAATTTCGTTTAAAATATCTTTTGCATTAAAATAATCGCCTTTAGTAAATAAATCATAAGCTTCTTCATACAGAATTTCATTTGAATCTTTTATAGTACTTAAAGGATTCTTATTTAATTTTAAATCATTTTTAGATTTAAAATTTTCTGATTTTTTGTTATTATTCTTTTTAGTTTCTATAGAATTTTTAACTAAATCTTTAGAGCTTTCATTTTTGAATATTTGTGAACACATATAGTTTAAAATATCTTTAGTAGAATCTTTATTAAGTGGTTTATTATCATTTCCGCATTTAGGAGAATATATACAGGAAGGGCATCCAGAAACACATTCACAATTATCAAGTAAATCTTTAGTTGATTTTAATAAATCTGGAAAAATATCAATAGCTTTTTCTGTGATTCCGATTCCGCCTTCATATGCATCATAAATAAAAATAGTTGCTTGTTGAGTATCTTTATGATAATTAGTCGAAAGACCTCCAATATCAAATCTATCACACATTACATGTAATGGAAAAAGACTAATTAACGCATGTTCTACTCCATGAAGACCTCCTTCATAAACTTCATTTTCAGTATATTTCTCTTCAATTTCATTTTTTAGTTTTTCTGGTATTGAAAACCATAATCCTTTAGTTTTAAATTTAAGTGGAGGTAAATCTAAATTAAATGTTCCTAAACTTTTAGAAAAATGTAATTTTTTATATTTATAATAATCTTCTTTTACAGTTAATTCTCCGAAGTATATTATTAAATCACCATATTTTGTTTTGGAAATTTTTTTTTCAATATTAATTTCTGTATTGTTTAATACCATGGTATGATAATCTACTTCTTGTTTTACAACATTAACATATTTTTGAGATAAATTAACATTATTAACAGTATATGTTTCTCCTTTATTAATTAAAACTGCTCCTTCATGAGCTTCTCTATATACCTGTGAACGATCCATAATCTCAAGTAAATTACCATTATTCATTACTTTAAATCTTTCTTCAGATAACTGATCTATAGGATGATTAAATGCAGGATTATCTCCTTTTAGATAAACATATTCTTTATTATAATTTTGAATTAATATTTTTTTTCTTGCTAATGATTTTAGAGTATCTTCAGATATATTAAAATATTTCTCACTATCTTGACTGGTTAAGGGAAGTTCTTTTGCAGCGCATTGAAGATGAGCATTTTTTAAAATTTCATTATTTAAATCTATAATTGCATTTTCATGTGATTTATCAAAGAAAAATTTTGGATTGTTCATAAAGTATTGATCCAATTGATTTTCGAAGGCTATTAGAATAGCTAATGATTTTTGATTACTTCTTCCAGCTCTTCCACTTTGTTGCCATGTTGATATCATTGTTCCTGGATATCCGGATATTATTACAGCATCTAAAGTTCCAATATTGATTCCTAGTTCTAAAGCATTAGTACATGTAACACCTAAATATTTTCTAGATTTTAAACCATTTTCAATTTCTTCACGTTCATTAACCCTATAACCTGCTCTATATGCAGTTATTCTATGGGCTAATTTTGGTTTTATTTTTTTCATATCATTTTGTGACCATCTAGCTATTAATTCAGTTATCTTTCTTGAAACTGTAAAACAAAGTGTTTGGATATCTTTCATCATTAAATAATTAAAAATATTTTCTGTTTCAATATGAACAGAAGGAGCTTTTGAACCATTTACTTTGGTTCTTCTATAATTTTTAAATGGATTATATAAAATAAAATCTTTTTCTCCACTGGGAGATGCATCATTATCAATTAATTTAAATTTTTCACCAGTTAGTTTATTTGCAAGTTCTAATGGATTTGCAAGAGTAGCTGAGGATAATATAAATTGTGGGCTTGATCCATAATTATTGGCTATTCTTTTAAGTCTTCTAATCAAATATGCAACATTAGAACCAAAAACTCCTTTATAATAATGAGCTTCATCAATTATAATATATTTTAAATTACTGTAAAATTTCTTCCATTGATGATGCCAGCTTAGAATAAGATGTAATTGATAAGGATTTGTTAAAACAATCCTAGAGGTATCTCTAATATTTTTTCTTTTTGATTTTGGAGTATCACCATCATATCTTCTTGGATTTATTTTAATATTTAAATCATTTTCAAGATTTTTTAAAACTGATAACTGATCATTTGCAAGAGCTTTTGCAGGATAAATGTATAATGATGTGGCATTATTATCATTAATCATTGTGTTCATAACAGGTAAATTAAAAGCTAATGTTTTTCCAGAAGCTGTAGGTGTTGTAATAATAATATTTTCATTATTATTAATTGCTTCATAACTATCTGCTTGATGTTTATATAGTTTAATATCTTTTTTTTTTAAATAATTAATAATAACTTCATTAAGATTATCTATTTTTTTATAAGATGCCTTTTTAGCAGGAATTGTTTTAACATATACAATTTTATCTTTATAACGAATATCATTTTTAAAAATATCTATCTTTGATTTAACCATAATAATCTTTTAAAAAAATAGTTTTCAAATACACTAACAATAAATATTATATTTATTATTTAAAAATATTACTAAATCTAATTAATGAGATTTTATTTAATATTTTAAAAATAATAAAAAAAATATAATAGAGGATAAATATGATCAGCTATAAAGAATTTGAAGAAATTGTAGTTAATATATTAAAAAGAGACATTATCTCCAATAAACAACAAAAAGAAGCTATTTTAGCACCTGTTAATGAATCTTTATTTATAGTAGCTGGTCCAGGTTCTGGTAAAACCACAGTAATGGTATTGAAAATATTAAAATATATTTTTGTCGATGATATAAAGACAGATGAAATTATTTCAACTACATTTACACGTAAAGCAGCAGATGAGATATATTCAAGACTATTAAGTTGGGGAGATGAAATTAAAAAATATATTTTAAAAAATAATACTAATTGTGATGATTTTAATGAAATAAGTAAAAAACTTGTTAAAATTGATAAAATTGATTTTAATCAGATTTTAATTGGAACTATTGATAGTGTGGCTGAAGAATTAATGAAAATTCATAAAGATCCTGGAACTAATCTTCCTATTGTTATTGAGAAATTTATTTCTAAATCTGCAATGATCAATGCAGGTCTTTTAAAAAATAATAGATATTTAAATATAGATCTTCAAGAATATCTTAAAAATTTTACAAATAGAGATAAATTAGATGATCCTGAAAAAATGAGTAATATTCTTTTAGAAATGAAAGATAGATTATATTTTGATCAAGTTGATTATTATGATTTTTATAATAAAATAAAAAATGGTAGTGGAGCAAAAGAAGCTCTAGATGCTATAAATGATTACAAACTTGAACTTGAAAGTAGAAATATTATTGACTTTCCAATGCTTGAATCGAATTTTTTAAATAATCTTAAAAATGGTAAATTGGATAGATTTTTAGATAATATTAAGATTATTCTTATAGATGAATATCAAGACACTAATCTTATTCAAGAAAATATTTATTTTACAATAGCTAAGTCAGCTATAAAAAATGGGGGGAATATTACTGTAGTTGGAGATGATGATCAATCTCTTTATAGATTTAGGGGCGCTACCGTTGATTTATTCACAAATTTTAAAAAAAGAGTCAAAGATGCGCTTGGAATTCAAGTTAAAGAAATAAATCTTACTACGAATTATAGGTCTAGTGAAAATATTATTAATCATTGTAATAAATTTGTTGAACTTGATAAAAAATATCAAAAGGCTCGCGTAGAATCTAAGCCGAAAATTATTGCTCCTGATTTTAAAAAAGATAAAATGCCAATTCTTGGTATGTTTAGAAATAATCCTGAAATACTTTCAAAAGATTTGGCTATTTTGCTTGGAAAATTAATTAATAGAGGAGAAGTTGAAATTAAAGTTCAAAATGTAATAAATAATAATCCTTCAGCTCAACAAAATTTATATAAAACTAAAAAAACTAAAAAAGTGGAAAAAATTAAACTATTTTTAGATAATAAATATGGATCTGCATCAGATATTGCTGTTTTAACATATTCACCTAAAGAAATTAATCATGGTACTTATATGTTCCCATATTTTTTAAGAAAACAATTATCAAAAATTAAACCGCCCATACATGTTTTTAATCCTAGAGGACGAGATTTGCAAGATGTGGAAGAAGTAGCTGTATTTTGTGGTTTAATTTTAGAATGTATTGATCCTGGAAGTAAAATACAAGATACAGAAAAAAGTTTTCCATTTCTTGCAAAAAGAAATATGAAAAAATGGAGATTAGAAGCTAAAAATTTTATAAAAATGAATCCTGAACCACATCATCCTATGACACTTGAGAGATTTGTTAAAGCATGGCAAACTAGAACCCCTATAAATATTGAAGATAATAAATGGCCTGAAAGTGCAAGTTTAATGGAGTTAGCGTATAAATTAATTACATGGATTGAAGATTTACATGAAGATGTGGAAGGAATTGTGTATTTAGAAGCTATTACACAAACTATTACACAAACAGGATTTTTTAATAATTTTAAAGGTCAAATTTTATTTAATGATGATGAAAAGGATAGTATTTTAGAAGCTATGTGGAATATTTTTATTCCAATTGCAACGGGAGGTGTTGAAATTGATGAAGCTCTTTTAGAAACACTTCCAAATGATCGTGTTAATATAATGTCAATACATCAATCTAAAGGTCTTGAATTTCCAATGGTGGTTGTTGATGTAGGTTCAAAATTTAAAAAAAATGATTCTAGACATCAAAAATTACGTTTTCCTAAGTTAACTCCTAAATATGATTCATTAGAAGATTTAATTAGATCTAGTAGTTCGTTAGGTGAAATTGAAAGAAATGAAAATGATCGTGCTTTTGATGATTTAACAAGACTTTATTTTGTTGCTTTTTCAAGAGCGGAAAGTGTTCTTCTTTTAGTAGGATTAAATCAATGTATTTATGGATATAAGTCCAAAAATAAAGATATACAAATTCCTAATATTGCATTAGGTTGGACTCGCGATGAAAAATTAGTGGGATTTGATGAAATATATATGATATAGTTGAATCAAACTAAATTATGAACACAATAAACATAAGTAGTGGATTTGATGAAATATAGGAGATAAGTGTGAAAAAATGAAACTTTCTTCAAGGTCGAAGCCTTATATAATACCCGAATATAGTTTAACTGGAGATTTATTATCTTTTTTAACATGTAATCTACAATATAGATATCAAAATAAAGGAACTCTTCCACCAGCAACACCTATCCAATTATGGTTTGGAGAATTTATTCATGGTGTTATGGAAGAAGCATTTTTAAAATGGAAATTGAATAAAACAGAATTTCCATGGGATTGGAAAAAAGATGTGAGGCCCATTGAAGATATGATTGATTTAAGATTACAAATTAGAGGGCTTTATCCAGTTTCAGATCATTTTATTTCAACTATTAATAATAAAGAACTTAAAAGTGAAGATTTAATTGAAAAAGATCATAAAAAATTAGCAAGTGCAAGAGCACATGCAGCTATCAATACTTGGGGTCCTCATTTGTTTCCATTGATAAATTCTGCTGAAGTTCTTCTTAAAGGAATAAGAGACATGCCAAATTATACTAATAATAGAGCACGTTCAAATTATTATGGTATTAATGGTATTATTGATGTTTTAAGTTCTATTAAAATAGATAAAATAACTAAAAATTCAGCTCAATCAACTCTAGATAATTATAACAATAAAATTATTAAATATTTAAGAAATAATAAAGAATTTCAAGAAAATTTGGAAAAAATTGAAGGAAATGAATATGAAATTATTATCGATTATAAAGGAATGAAACGACCATCTTTAAATGATGATGCTTGGATTTATCATAAATGGCAAATTTTAACTTATGCATGGCTTAGATCAAAACAAGAAGAATCTAAATTTATAATTGCGGGTATTATATTTTATTTAAATGAACTTGTTCCATCCTATGAAGACCTTCAAGCTATTCAAATTGATATTAATAATAATAAAACAGATGTTGAAATAGATAAGGATGATTATGAAAAAATTATGAATTGGGATGAAGATAAAAAATATTATCCTCAATTATCAAATAAATTTAAAGAGAATCGTTCAATAAGAATAATAACAATAAATTCTGAAGAAATTGATAATGCTTTAAAAGAATTTGATATTGTAGTAAATGAAATAGAAGAATCTTTAATTAAAGAAACAGAAGGTTATAAAATTAAAGATGCGTGGAAAGCAGAAGCAGATGAACGTACATGTAAGGTATGTAATTTTAAAACTTTTTGTAATAATAAAAAAAATAAATCTAGAAAATTTACAGTACCATAACACATATATTTTATTAATATCAAATGAATAATACTATTATATAAACAAATTCTAAAGCTTATTATTATAATTATCCCTATAACACTTAATATTTATTGGTATTATCATTTAGAAATTTATTACTCTTAATTGTAATGATTTCAGTTTAAAATTTAATTTATATAATGTGTTTTATCAGTAAGAATATTGTTATATAAATATTTTTAAATAATTTTTATAAAGTATATTGTTTTATTTTAATATATTTGATAAATCCATATACTGTTTTTATAATATAAACTCCATTTTAATCTTTCATAAAATATCTATATGAATTTATTCAATTATTAATTTATTTAAAATAAAAAAAATAGCAATTAATTTATAGGAAAAAAAGAATAATTGATTTTTTAATAAATCTAATATGGTTACTAAAATATAGAAAATGAGATAAATAAGATTTATTAGACAGTTAATTTAAAGCTTAAGTTTCAAAACAATGCATATAAAAAATTTATTAATGATTTTAACTAAACAGTAATTATAAATATTAATTTAAATAAAATACAGAATTATGAATATATTAATTAAAATTTTTTTAGTTTTAGTTATAATATTTATTAGTGCATATATTAATAATTATATACCTGGTTTAGGAGTATTATTAATTATTCTAGCTATTTTAATTTATTATATTATTAAATTGTACAATAATTTGATAGCTGAAAGAAATATGGTTAAAAATACTTGGAGTAAAATTGATATACAGTTAAATAAAAGAGCTGATCTAATTGAGAATATGGTTGAAACTGTTAGGGGATATTCAATTCATGAAAAAGATATCCTCATAGATGTTGCAAAAGCAAGATCTAATCTTTTAAACTCAGACACAGTTCCAGATATACAAAGGTCTAATCAGAAATTAACAAAAAGTCTTATGAATTTATATTCTGTTGTTGAAAACTATCCAAATATTAAAGCAAATAATAATTTCTTAGAGTTACAAAATGAATTAAAAGAAATAGAATATAATATAGCGTATTATAGAGAAGAATATAATAATGCAGTTTTAATTTATAATAATAGTTGTGAACAATTCCCTAATAATTTAATAGCTTCTATTTTTAATTTTCAGAGTGCTGACTTTTTAAAAGTTAACGAATCAAAAAAAGAGCTTCCGAAAGTTCAATTTTAAATATAAATTTTTTTTTAAAAAATATTTTAAGTGTTTATTCTATTAAAACTTCATTTTTTTAATTTTTTTTAACGTGATTTAAATTTGTTTTATTTATATTATAGCTATCTAAATTTTTGATTGATATTTGATATTTTAAAACTTTAGAATAATTGTTTAAGTTAATAAAATGAATTATTATTTTTATTTTTATTGGATTGTTATAAATTTGATTAGAGTTTGTATTTAATATTTTAAATTAAGTATAAGTATAATATTTTTAAAATATCAAATTATAAAAATATAAATCAATTATTATTAAAAAAATTAAATTTGAGTGTTTTTTTATGAGTAATGAAATTTTAAAAAAAAATCAAGATATTGCAGAAATATTTAAAAAAGAAATTAAATTAACTTGTTCTCCTGTAGCTATTAAATTTATTGATGAAATTCCTAAAAAAATACCATTAATTGATGAAAAAATGAGACATTGTGAAATGATTAGAAAAGCATCTTATGGGGATAAATTTTATAGTACTCTTGAAGAACAGGTCTGTAAAGGAGGGGCTGGAGCATTAGGTCTTTGTGATATGTCTTCTAAATTAGTTAATGGTGAGGTTTATTATAATTTAGGGAGATTTGTGAGTATGGAAATAGCTAAAGATACTGTTAAAGAATTATCTGTTATTCCTGAAAAACATTTAGGATTAATATATAGTCCTCTTGAAAAAGCAGATTTTGAACCTGATGTTGTTGTTATTATATCTGAACCTGTTGCGGCTATGCGGATTTCTCAAGCTTTAGTTTATAGTGATGGGGATAAAATATGTCCTTCATTTGCCGGAATTCAATCTTTATGTGGTGATGTTACAGCTAATCCTATTATAAATAAAAATGTTAATATTACAATGGGTTGTGATGGTTCTAGAAAAGAAGCGGATGTTAAGGATAATGAATTGGCTATTGGAATTCCTAAAAATAAAATTAATCAAATAGTTGAAAACTTAATGAAAATAGGATAATTGATTTTTTTTATTTTAATATTTTTAAATAGTCATTATAGTAATTTATATTTATTAATTCCTTTTTATGTTTTTCTTTGATAGCATAAAAGTTATATCCATCTTGGAACATTTTTCTTAATATTGGATTTAAGTTATCATTTTTATTTTGGAGATATTTAATAAGATTTTTTCTATTAGCTGCAAATGGCATTCCTAAACCTTTTGTGGTATTTAGTTTTCCAGTTTTTAATCTTCTTAAAATAGATATGGTTTTTTCAGGATTTTGTGAATTTAAGAGTGTTTTTATAATATTATTAAAAGTTTTTGTTGTAATAGTTGGTTGATCAGCAGTTATGCATAATACATATTTTGATTTTGTATTAACTAAACCATTATAAAGTGAGTTTGATAAACCTACATCAATTGGATCATTAAAAACTAGTTTAACTTTATCTTTAAAATTATTATAGATAACTTTTTTTATTTGATCAGCATAGTGTCCAAGTACAATAATACATTCATCAATATTTAAAAATAATACATTTTTAATTGTTGTTTCAATAACTGTTGAATTATTAAAATTTAGAAGTAATTTATTTTTAATTTTAATATTTTTAGCTACCTGATCTTTATACATTCTAGAACTTTTACCAGCTGCAGTTATAATAGCTGAAATTGACAATATACTCATCCACCAAAAAAAAATAAAAGTTATGCTGGATCTAGTTTGATAATTTTAGCATATATTCCCATTCCTGTACCTTGACCTGAGGTACTCATTACGATTTTTATAGGAACATCAAAATCATTAGTTATCTTAATATCACTAGAAGGATTATAACCAAACAGTACTGCATCTTCATCATTACACATACCAACAGGTAGGCTTAAATTATCTGCAAGTATCGCTGATCTTAATACTCTTGCAGGTGGACATACACCATGAGAAGCGCTTCCACCAGGTGCTGAGGAGTCATTAGCTGAACCAAAGTTAATATAATCTTTACCGTTACCAACTGAGTGTGGAGGTATTATTGTATTATTCCATGCTTCTACAAATTGACGTGCATTATATTCTCTTATTGAATCACCATATTCGGGATGAGAACCTAATGTAGTATAATATTCTTCTCCTGAGTTATTAGTTGTATTTCCCATATATAATACAATAGGAGTCCCTGTAGGATA
>CANQZY010000005.1 GCA_947628455.1 uncultured Methanobrevibacter sp. | reverse complement strand
TCGCCAAAAAACATATAGCACATACAATAAACAAAAAAATAAACAAAACAAAAACAAACAAAAAAAATTGCAAAAATACATTAAATTAAAATTAATAGCTAAAAATTTTCTTTAAATAATAATTTATTTAATTAAATTAAAAATTAAGTAAAATGTAGTATGGTTTTATTGATTTTATTATATATCTTTTTTAATTACTGTAATAATTCTTGTTAAACTTCTATGCATTTTAATAGGGTATTGTTCCAATATTTTGAATCCTATTTTTTTTATTATAGTATGTAAATCTATATAATGTGGAGATGCCATGCATAAATAGGCATCATCTTTCATATTATTATAGATATTAGATAAAAATTCTTCAAAAATTTTATCTCTATTAATATCTCCAGTTGAAGTTGAAATTCCATAAGGGGGATCTGTAACAACACTATCTACTTTTTCATACATTTTAAGTTCTCGAATATCTACATTAAATATTTTATAATCTGAAATTTTATAATAATCTAAATTTATTTTTGTTCCATTTTTCATTTTCCAATTAATGTCTGATCCTATAACTTTACATCCGATAAAACCAGCTTCTATTAGAATTCCTCCAGTGCCGCAAAATGGATCTAATAATAAATCATTTTCTTTTACTCTTGAAAGATTCACCATACATCTAGCTAATTTTGGGCTCATTGAACCAGGATGAAAAAATGGTCTTTTATGAGGTTTTATTTCTTGAAAATGTTTTTTATTTAATTTATATTTTTCAATAGCTAAGTATACTTTATTTTTATAGATTACAATACGAATAATTGTGTTTGGTTTATTTAATTTAACTTTGATATTATCTTTATTATTAATAGTTTTTAGAATTAATGAACCTACTTTTCTTTCAATATATGGTGTATCTATATTAGTTTCAAATCTTTTTGCTCTTACTGCAAAAGTTTTATTGATTATTTTTTTCCAATTTATTTTAAGAATATTTTCTTCTAAATCTTTTAAATTGAATATTTTAATGATTTCGTGTATTTCATGTGTGTAAGCTAATCTTTTGACAAAAGTTTTATAATAATTATCTATGTTTTTTTTATCAATATTTTCTAATAGTATTAGTCCATTAGTTATTCTTTTAATATTTCCTTTTATTCCTTCAGATTCAGATACTGCTTTTAGTTCTGCTTGAGGAAGTTGTGAGTGTTCTTGGGATTGGATGAAAAGTAATTCCATAAATATTCCTATTTAATATTATTTTTTGAATTTATCAAAATGTCTTTCTAAAGGAGTTTTTTGTTTATTTTTTGTTTTATTTTTTTCTTGTTGAAATTGGATGTCTTGTTTATTGTTGTTAAAATAATTTTCCATAGAATCATCGGGATCATTATAGTAAATTTCGGGTTTTTCATTATAGTTTTTATTATTATATTTTGTATATTCTGGATTAAAACTTTCCAATTTAAAATTATTTTTCATATTTTTTATATTATTAATATCATCCTCTAAATCATTAGAATATTTGTCCTGTATTTGTTGATTATATTTTTTATTGTGATATTCATAATTATAATCTCTATAATTATTATCTTCTTTATGTTTATTATGATGATTTTTGGATTTTTTATAGTTATTTTGAAATTGGACTGGATGATTTTCATGATATAAATTATTATTTTTTTGAGAAGTAGGATACATTTGATTAAATAAAAGTTCTTCTATGTTTTTAGGATTTGAAATATTTTTTAATTCAATGTCATTATTGTCATAAGCACTATAAATTGATATCGTTCCAACATTTATTAGTTTTTCAATTAGATTTTGAGATGTATTAATATCTTGAATTGTTGAATATTGCATGTAAGTTTTTTTAGTTAGTATAACTCCTTTTTTAGTGATAATTCTATAATTCGTTAAAGTATATACTGTAAAATACCATGAAAGAAGATTTCGTATTATGTAAAGTATAATAAAAATTATTACAACAAATAAAAAAATAGCTGCATATCTGGTTAAGGTAAGATTTAAATAACTAATTAAATAAGTTTGTATATTTCCTATAAAAGAAATTATTGAAGGTATTATACTACAAACAATAATTAATAGTATAAAACCAAATATGACTTTTTTACAACCTATAATAGGATTCTGTCTAGTTTGGTAAAGAATTCTTTCATTTGTTATTTTATTTTTATTATTTAACATTAGTATTTATATAGATAATTCTTTTAAATAAAGTTTTAGTTAAAATAAAAATAATATATCTTAAGTTTTTAATAGAGGATGATTTAATGTAATAAATAAGTATTTTAATAAATTTAATAAAGATATATGTAAAATTATTAGATATTATTTTTTTAATTTTAAAAATTAAGTCTCAGCTCGCCCATCATTCATCATTATATCAGAGCTCATAGGGTTCATCATTGACTTAAATTTTAATTTTATATTATCCGAACATTACTCCTGCTTCTTTTTGATAATCTTCATTTGTAGACGCTTTTTGGATTTTTTCAATAGCGTCCATAAAATCAGATATTCTTACTTTATCTCGTTTATCACGAATTGCGAACATGCCTGCTTCAGTACAAACTGATTTTAAATCAGCTCCAGAAAGACCGTCTGTTAAAGTTGAAAGTAATTCTAGATCTGCTTCTTTATCTAAAGACATGTCTTTAGTATGGATTTTAAGAATTTCTTTTCTTCCTTCGTCATTAGGGAGTGGAACTTCTATAAATCTATCAAAACGTCCGGGTCTTAAAAGTGCAGGGTCTAGAATATCTGGTCTGTTTGTAGCGCCTATAATTCCAATATCTCCTCTTGATTCGAAACCATCGAGTTCGGCTAGTAATTGCATTAAAGTTCTTTGAACTTCTCTATCTCCACTAGTGGAACTTTTAAGTCTTTTTGCTGCGACTGCATCTAATTCATCGATAAATATAATAGCTGGTGCTTTTTCTTTTGCAAGTTCAAATACTTCACGTACTAATCTTGCTCCTTCACCAATGTATTTTTTAACAAATTCAGAAGCGACAATTTTAATAAAAGTTGCGTTAGTTTCATTAGCTACTGCTTTTGCAAGTAAAGTTTTACCTGTTCCTGGAGGTCCATATAATAATACTCCTTTAGGAGGATCGATTCCGACTTTTTTAAATAATTCTGGTTCTGTTAAAGGTAATTCTACAGTTTCTCTTACTTCCATGATTTGATCTTCTAAACCGCCAATTTTATCATAACTAATATCTGGTTTAACTTCAATTTCCATGCCTGAAACAGTTGCATCTTTTTCTGATTGTAAAATTTCTACTATTCCAAATGTTTGTTGATTTAATGCAACTCTTGAACCTGGAACTAATAAATTTTCATCTAAGAATTTTGAATAATTAACTAAAAAACTTGGTCCAGTGCTACTTTTAACTGTCATTCTATGATCATCTAATATTTCTGTTATAGTAGCTAATACTAGTGGAGGGGATCTAAATCTTTCTACTTCAGATCTTAAAGATTTTGTTTCTCTTTCAAGTCTAATTTTTTCATTTTCTATTAAGACTTTATCTTTTTCTAATTTTCTAACTTTCCACATTAGATTACTTTTTGTTTTGGAATTTTCTTCTTTAATTGAATTTATTTCATCTTTCATAGATTTAATTTCTTCTATTAATTCTTCTTTAGAAGTATCTTCCAAATTAATATTTTCATCCATGTTAATCATCTCCAAATTAATTAATATAATTATGATAAAATAATTCAACTAATATAATTACTAAAATAACTTTAGGTTACTATATTATTTAAATTTATCTATTTTATTATATCTTATCTTATGTTACAATATAAAATTAATGGTATATTTATTAATAAGTATTCAAATATAAATAAACAAATAAAAATAATAAGAATATGATAGCATGGAATGTGAAATTTGTGGAAAATCAATTTCTGATAATCCAAAAAGAACAAAAATCGATGGTTCTATAATGAATGTCTGTAATGAATGTGCAAAATTTGGAGTAATTCAAAAAGAACATCCAAAATTAAAATCTAAAAAAAACAAAATAAATAAAAATAAATCAATTAATAATCCAACCTATTCTGAAGAACCTGAAGAGCTAATTGAAAATTATAATGAAACTATAAAAAAAGTAAGAGAATCTAAAAACTGGACTAGAGAAAAACTAGGTCAAAAAATTAATGAAAAAGTCTCTGTTATTAATAGAATTGAATCTGGAAAAATGGCTCCTGATAGTAAACTTATAAAAAAACTCGAAAAAGTTTTAAATATTGAATTATTAGAAAAAATGGAATCTGCTGACTTAAATCAATTTAAAAATAATTATTCTTCTGAACAAACACTAGGAAATATTGTTAAAATAAAAAAAAAATAAATTAACTATTTATTAGAATAGCTATTTAATTTTATATTTTTTATTATCTTAACATCTTCTTTTGTTTTATAATCCTTCATTCCACTATTTTTAGATTTATAAGAATAATAACCCTTAAAGTTAGGTGCTGTTTTTAATTTATTTTTTAAATCCTCATAACCTTCATATTCATTACTTATAATAATAACATGAGCAGGAGGATGTATTTTTTTAATTTGTATAATACTTAAAGTAGTATCTTCTTTAATAAAAAATGCAGTAGCTACTTTAGATTTATTTTTCAATTTTGAATTTAAAATATTCTCAACTAACTTATCTGCATATTTTGAATTAATAATTTTAGGTTTAGTTGTTAAATTCAAGTTACCATGTCTTTCCATATCTGCAATTGTATTTAATAACTTTGAATTATTTTCACCTCTAACTAAAACTAATGCCATATTAATCTCCTACTGTTTCCTATTTTGGAATGATTTAAGTAATCTACTTCTAAATACAACTAATAAAAGTAAAATAATTCCAATTACCGTTTGTATACTGCCTAAAATACTTAGAAATGTTGAATCAACTGGTAAATCCCATGCTGGAGAAGTTCTATCTCCAATTAATGCTGTATAATATACACCCACAGCTTTAGAATCTTTTTTAACATTAATATCCTTTGGTTCTACATAATCAACTCCAACAATCATTCCATTGTTAATACCATTATTAATAGCTTTAGCTATTGATGTTGCATCATAACCATTTTTATTAACTGAAGATTGCACAACCTGTTTTGTAGTTGAAGCAAGACCCTGTTCTTCACTACCATAAACTGAAACACTTACTGAATCATCTGAAACTGTAATAGCATTTCCTAATGCTTCATATGCATAAATCGTTTTAAGTTCATTTCCACAAATTGGGCAAACTTGATATTGATCTGCACTCACATAACCAATACCCCATCCACAATTTTCACATGTTTTAGAATATACTTCATCCATTGAAAATCCTGTGGAGTTCATTTGTGTTGGTGTGAACATATCCCCCGTTGATATTCCCGATACAAGATTAACTGCACCACCACCATGTTTTTCACCAGAATCTTTAGCTACTTCTCCCATTGAT
The DNA here is from genome assembly GCA_947628455.1 of uncultured Methanobrevibacter sp. GTDB lineage: Archaea > Methanobacteriota > Methanobacteria > Methanobacteriales > Methanobacteriaceae > Methanocatella. The sequence continues at coordinate 24,355 of CANQZY010000005.1, read as the reverse complement.
TCAGATAATATTGTTGTAGCAGGATATCCATCTCTAATCATTTTACCAATATTCATTGCAGTTTCTTTACGAACGTTATCTGCAGTACCATATAATGGATTTCCATGAGAATTTCTTAAGTGTATAATAGCTCCTTTTTTACCTGGTTCTAATGTAGCTACTCCACTACTATATGGTGTTACTGTAATAGTAGAATTATCTTCTACAGTTACAACATATGCATCAAAATCTCCGCCTACTGCTGCTCCTACTGTTGGACCCCCTATAACTAACCTAGACCCATTATATTGACTTGCAAGAGATGCTGCAGATGAAACGGAAGTATTATACTCTAAATTAGCAATTGCATCTATAATCGAATCTAATCTTGCTTCTGAGCTTCCAGTACCACCTGATAATACTGCAAAATGATTATCTTTTGACATTATAAATGTAGACTGGAACATATTTTGAGCAAATGACATGCTTCCAGCTGCTGCACCATTTGGATCTTTTCCTGTCGGATCAGTAATTACAATAATATTACATGTAGCAGAAACACTACTCATACATAACATAAGTATTACAAAAAATACTGCGATTAAATTGTGTTTCCTCAAAATTAATCCCTCACGTAGTTCCATTTACCTCTGTTTCATTTTCAAGTTCCACTGTTGAAAAATCTTCAATTACTGTCACAGTGACAATACCTTTATTTTTATCAACTTGAACATCTGCAGCTGTTATGGGCTTAACAGATGTACCGGGCACCGTTGATTGTTTTGCCATTTCTTGAGCCGTTTGAATAGCATCAGGAAGAGATACTTCTCTTTTAGATGTTTTTAAGATATCACCATAAATAATACTACCATCCCTCAAACCTGATTGCATAACATTACTTCTAATAGTATCTACGGGAACAATATCATTTCCTTTAACAATAATTCCAGAAATTGGAATACCATCACCAACTTCAGGCGATGAAGCATAAGCAACATAAGTTATTAAACGACCACAAAGAATTAAAATGAACGCCAATAATAAAATAATCAACGTATCTCTTCTAATCTTTATAAACATGTTTCATCCTCTAAAATATTTATTTTTTAGCATATAAATAAAATCCACAAAGATAACCCCCTATGGATAAAAATTTATAATATTACAAAATAAAAAAAAAATAAATTATAATTATACATTATATAAACATTATATATAAATTATTTCATTCAATGAGTAAATTATATAAAACTAATCTTATAAAAACTCTTTTAAAATATCTGCAGCAGGATCCATTCCTTGAGCACCAATTAATAAAATAATATCATTATCCAACACATTTTTTAAGACATACTCCAAACAATTATAAAGCATATCAAAATGAATAAAATCAATATTATTCTTATTTAAAACATCAAAAAATATCTCTTTTTCTTCATCTTTAACAAAATTTAAATCATCCACAACATCATTACTTGATGATAAAATCAAATTTATATTATCATTATACGATTCAACTAAAGATTCAACATTTAATTTATTAATTTCTATACCCCTAGATCCTCTAATTGAACATACAACAAAAAGTTTTTGATCATTATCTAATAATTTTAAAGTTTCAGATATTGTAGCTTTAATTCCATTAGGATTATGTGCAAAATCATCAATAATTAAAGGTTTGTTATTAAGTTTAGAAAACCTTCTATTAAGAGCTTTATATGATTTTACTCCATCTCTAATTTTATTTATAGGCATATCTAAAGATATACAACATCCAACAGCTGCTAAAATATTTTGAATAAAATGTTTACTTGTAAAAGGTAAATCTAATGAATCTAAAATTTTCTTATCTTTATAATAGATTCCTTTATTATAATATATATCACCATTATTTGGAAACATGGAAAAAAACAACTTATGTTTACATGTTTCTAATTTCCTTACAAGTTCATCATCATTATTTAAAATCAAAGTATTTTTAACAGAATAAGGAATAGCCTTAATCTCATCAAATATATCATAAATAGAATTAACAAGACCTATATGATCCATAGCTATATTAGTTATTACACCAATATCTGGTGATACAGCACTAGACATTAAATAAGCATGATTTTTCATTAATGCACCTAACCATCCTTGAACTTCCGATATTTCAATAACCAAATAATCTAATTTTCCATCTTGTTCTATTTTATCTGCTATTAATTTAGATACCATAGGATCAATTAATGTATTAAATTCTGAATCAGAATCTGTATTTGTGAATACATTATAACCCGCATTGTCGAGAATATGATAAATAATATGGGAAGTTGTAGATTTTCCATTTGTACCTGTTATTATTATATTTTTAGAGTTTGGAGAAAACTTAGAAATAGTGTAATTTAAAGCATATGCATTAGCTAATTCAATTTTATCTACAATAACTAAAGGAAAATTTAATTCTTTAGCTTTACTAATAACATTTCCTTTAGGATTTTGAGTTATTAAACAAGAAACATTTTTAGAATTAGCTATTTTAATACCCTCTTCATCTACCCAATGCCGAATTACAATATCTCCTTTTTTAGCATTTCCTAAAAAGGTAAATTTACCAATAAAGGGTGTTTTAAAATTATTATACCCTACAAGTTTTCCTTTTATTGAATTTAACAAACTATCAATATCAAACAATATATCACAATCCTAAAAGATATAAAATCTTCCAAGAATTCCTATAATACAAAGTAATAATGTTAATCCCCAATAAGTATATACAATCTTAGTTTCACTCCATCCAATATGATTTAAAGTGTGATGAAGAGGTTCTACAGGTAATTTAATAATATGGGATCTATGCAATAAACTAATAATTACGGATACAATCGGAACTCCTAAAGCAAGAACTCCGAAATATGGAATATCTGAAATTAAAACAGCTGAAGCGTATCCTGCACCTAATATAAACGATCCTGTATCTCCCATAAAAATAGAAGCAGGATGTCTGTTAAATATTAAAAATCCTAAACAAATTGCAAACAAAATTAAAAATGGAGAAACTATTGAAAATTTACCTAGTAAAAATCCATAAATAGCGCAAGCACCAGATGCAATAGCCATAATTCCAGCAGCTAAACCATCCATACCATCAATTAAATTCACAGAGTTAATAGATCCAATAATAGTTATTACAACTATAGGAAACATCAATATACCTAAATCAAACCCTCCAAGAACTGTTATAGAACCAGTTAATCCTAAAAGAATTCCAATTACAACTTGACAAATAATCTTTTCAGATTCCTCTGGTTCTGTTTTAATAGGTACTTCTCCAACAACTTCTACTTTCCCTTGTTTAAGTAAATTACCAACTTCTTTTTTAGCCTTAGGAGTTGCTACTCTTACCTCTTCTTTAGGTTTTAATTGTAATCTTCCCAATGTTATAATTTTTTTAGATATATTAACAACAACTTTTTGAATTTCCTTAACTTTAAGACCTATTAAATCATCTACTAAACCTACAATTCCTGCTGCTAACATTATAAATGATGTAACTAAAATATTAATTTGAGAATGAAAAATTGAAGTAATAAGTAAAATTGTAAATAAAAATGCTATTCCGCCCATTGTAGGAGTTCCTTTTTTATGTTTATGTTCACTTACAATTGGATTATCTACAATTTTTGCTTTTAAAAGTATTCTTTTAACATACCATGTAAAAAATACTGATGCAAAAAATGTTATTAAAAACAATACTAAAAATTCATAATAATTCATTTTACATCACTAAAAAAAATTTTAAACTAATTATAATATTTATTGCTTAATACTATATAAAACATGATGTAATATTATATTACTTATTATTAAGCAATTTATTAGTTAATTTATTTAAATTCTGAGGAGATTTAGATCTAATAGTAATTCTTTTAAATCCTTCAGGACCATGAACAACAAAATTATCATTTACAAAAGATTTTAATGGATTACTATGTAAATATCCATTATAATTTCCTATTGGTATTTCAGTTGAAAAATATTTTTCATATTTTTCATTAATATTAAATTCATTAAATTCGCCAATAGCCATATTTACAAGCTCATGAATAGAATTAATACCAGATGTAGCTGTTGTAATATACCTAGTCCCATTTGGTCTAGTATTTATCTCAATTGCATATAATTTATTATTAATTTTATCAAAAATAAAATCCATTTCAAAAATTCCATCAGAATTTAATTCTTTAGCTATCATATATGCTGTTTCTCGAACTACACTAGAATCAAATCCTTCAATATCTAAAGGACCTGTTTTAACTTTATTTAACGGATGTGTTCCTTCTAAAGTAGTTTCACCTTTATAAATTGGTTCTAATGGAATAAAAATACCATTATAACCTAAAACTTCAATAGAAATTTCAGATCCTTCAATAAATTTTTCACATAATGCTTTATCAAAATTTTCCAGATAACTATCAACATCTTCTATTGATTGGGCTACAAAAATATCTTTTCCACCTTGCCCTTCCTCTTGTTTTAAGACTACAGGAAAATCCATCTTCAATTGTGAAGAATTATTAATAAGTTGATACAAAGGCGTATTTATTTCTAAATCATCAAAAAATTCTTTAGTATTTAGTTTATTAGAAGTTAGTCTAACAGCCCTAACACCACTAGCTATTACAGGAATTCCATATTCTCCTTCTAATTCTTCTTTCATAATAGCTACATCTAAAAGAGGAGGATCTATTCCAATTAATGGAATTACCGCATCAACATCTTGAGATATTGCAATCTGCTTAGGAGCTTCCATACCTCTGGGAACTATGAATACCTCATCAGCTAAATCTAAATTTAATGCATTTTCATTAGATTCTGTTAAAATACTAGTAATCTTCTTTTCTTTTAAATAATAATAAACATCATCAAATAATCTAGATCCAATAAACAAAATTTTCATATAACACACCTAATAATATAATTTAATTTATCCAAATTAGTTTTAACAATATTAGATAAATTTTGTGAATAATCTAAAGATTCTGGTTCAATTCCAATAAACAAAACCTTTAAATCCATATTCTTTTGTAAATATTTAACAAAATAAGATAAAGATATTGAATGAGTAGAAATTCCAATATTTACAAAATCATTTTGATTAATAACTTTCACTGTTCCTGGTTTTTCTCCCATTAAACAAGCATCAATAATAACTAAATGAGAAGGATTTTCTTTTCTAATTTTACCTGTGAAATTTTCAGGTACAGTTTCTCCATCAATAAAAATTAATGAATCATTTTCTAAATATTTCAGATTATTAACAATAACAGAACCTGCCCCATCATCCGTTTTTAATCTGTTACCAATTCCTAGAAAAATTATTTTAGAATATCCATATAAAAAATTTTTTAATTCTTTTTTAATCAAAATAATATCTCCTAAATATAATTTATTTTTATAGTTTCAATCCCTTTACCCATAATATATTCTAATTTGATATTAACAACTTGGTCTTTTTTAACCTTTTTTGGTTTTAATGGAATTAAAAAAGGTGCATTTAACATTGGTGTTGAACCACAAACTATATTTTTAAAAACTTTTGTAATTGTAGTGATTTTAATCCCATTAATTATAGAATTTTTATTAATTTTAAATTTAATATTAGTTTTAAAATTAGCTGAAAAATCATCTAAAAAATCAAATTTAGAATAAATAACTTCATTTGATAATAATTCATAATTAATTCTGGAATCCACATCAACATGACAAAAATATTCTCTTTCCATATTTACAAGTTGCGCAATATTTATAATGCCCTCAGGAATAATTTTTCCATTTTTATTAAGATATTTTTTAGCATTAATAATAGCTGGAACTTGTTCTTCATCAATTAAAGCAGTATCTAGCATTTCACAAATGATTAAATCAGCTTTAGTTGGATATTTATATGTAATTGCATCATTATTAATTACATTAATATTTTTGAATTTTTTTAAATTTTCAGTAGCTTTTTTATAAGATTCTTTATCTTTTTCTATAGCTATAATATTTTTGAAAAAAGGTTGAGAAAAATATGACAAAATTCCTGATCCGCAACCAATATCGAAAGCTGTTTCTAATTTTTTATTTTTACAATATTCTTTAATAGCTTCATAAAAAACAGCTAATCTGGAATTATCCTTTAATAAATCAAAATGATATTGAGTACAATAAAATTTCATGTCTTAATAATAATGAGGATGACTATGTTCAGGATCTGAAAATTCTTTACCGTTTGCAGTGCTAGTAAGTTTTACATGCTCAACACCTTTAAGTCTCATCATTTTTTCAGTTAATTCTTTAATTTCATTAATGTCTCCATTTACAACAATAATCTCCATACAATACTTATCAGTCATGTGAATATGCATACTTGTTGTTATTTCTTCTCTAAATTGATGTTGAATTTCAGCCAAATTTTCCATAACTCCTGAATAATAGTGATCATAAATTATTGTAATAATACCAATTCTATCTCCTTCCATTTCATTCATCCATTGATATCTTACAATATAATCTTGTAAAGCATCCCTAATTCCTTTTGAACGAGATTGATAACCTCTATTTTTAAGTACTTCATCAAAATCAGCTAATAATTTTTTAGGTAAAGACATACTTATTCTCATCATATAAAAACCTTTTATAGTATAAATCTCAAACTTATTTTTTTATAGTAAAAAATAAGTTTTTAGAATATATAAAACTTATGATTAATTATAAAATTATTATTACTTAATGAATAAATTAAAAAATACGAAACATAGTTTATTATTCTAAAAACAAGCTAAATTAAAATAAATATTATATAAAATAAAATTTAATAAAAAAAAATAATTATCTTTTTAAAAAACAAATAATACTTAAGAAACAAGTAAATAATACTCTCCATCATTTTTATTAATATTTTTTAAAATACCTTTATTTTGTAAAGATAATATAATATGATACATTCTAAAATTAGAGAGTCTTAAAGAACCATATAATAATTTACCCTCTAAAATATATTTTGGAATTAAATTATTTTCATCAACAAGTTCTTTTATTAATTCATATGATTCTTTTTCTTTAAGATCTAACTCAATATCTTTTAAATCTTTTTTTGAATCAACAGTATTTATTTCATTTTCAAAATTAGATAAATTAACCTTATAATCATTAAATGCAATTAAACCCTTATCATCTAAAGTTTTAAGAATTTCAATTAAATCATATTCATGAAAATCAAGTTCATCGCGTAAAATATCAACTGGAATTCCATCTGAATATTCAAAATTAATAATTTTAATTTGATCTAAAACTACCTCTTCTTTTTTTGTAATTGTAATCATGATAAGTATTTATATTTAATTTATTATTTTTAAAATTTTTTAAATCTTATTAGTATTAATAATAAATTTTTATAATTAATAAGCTTACCAAATTATTAAAAAAATATTTCAAATTAATAGTTAACACACTATTTTCAAAAAAAAAATATAAAAATATATTTATATATAATTATTTTAATATTCATTTTATAATGGAATCCGAAGATATTTTTACTGATTTAGATACACTACAGTCTCAAAATAAAATCAAAAAAGAAGAATTAATGAAAATATTAAAAAAATATGGTCGAATTATTTCACCACAAGATTTAATGTTAGCTACAGTTCTACTAAAAGAAGATGGGAAATATGTTCAAGCAGGTTATCGTGAAAAATTCCTAGAAACTTATGTAAAATCTTTTATTATGCGTATAAAAGAGATTCTTGATAATAGAAATGATATGTCACAAAATATTAATAAAAAATTATTTGATGAAAGTTTAAAAAATCTTAAATATCAATTTAATAAAGAAAAATCAATTCAAAAGAAAAAATCTAAATTTCCATTAATTTATACATTAGTTTCACTTTATACAACATTCATATTAGAAGAACCAATTCATCCTGTTGGAAGTCTATTTCCTGGAAGTTTAAAAGTAGAAGAAAAGAATGGTAAATTTTATTGTCCAGTCAAAGATGCTCAATCATCTAATAAAAATGCAGTATGTAATTTTTGTTTAGCAGAGCAAACACCTGATAATGAATAAGAATTTCATTTACCTTTTCCTGCCATTGGGACATCTGTAAGCAATGAGGCTTCCATAGTTAAGGCTCTTAAATTTTCTTTTTCTAATTTATTAATATGTGTGTTTCCAGCTTGTTGTACAAGCATGCATGCTTCATCAGTCATTGTATTAATATAATTAGCTACTTTTTTACCTAATTCTTTATAATCAATTCTATGCCTTAACGATAAATCTTGTGTTGCAATTCCTTTCCTACAAGTTCCAGTATAACACATTTGACATACTCTGCAACCAATAGATATTAATGCTGCAGTCGCAATATAAACCGCATCTGCACCGAGCGCTAATGCTTTTGCAACATCAGCACCTGTCCTTATTCCACCAGCAGCAACAAGGCTTACTTCATTCCTTAAATTAACTTCTTTTAAAGCATTATCAGCTTCTACAATAGCTGCAAGTGAAGGGATCCCTGAATGTTCCATTATAACATCAGGTCCTGCTCCTGTTCCGCCCTGCATTCCATCAACAACAACAATATCTGCTCCACCTTTAGCAGCTATTTTCACATCACTAGCTACTTTTCCAGATGCAAACTTAACAATAATAGGCACCTTCCAATCAGTGATTTCTCTTAATTGAGAGATTTTCATGCTTAAATCTTCCGGACCTACAATATCCATATGTCTTGCAGGAGAAAGAGCATCAGAACCCTCTGGAATTCTTCTAATTTGAGCAACTTCAGAAGTTACTTTTTCACCAAGTAAATGTCCACCCATACCAGATTTTGCACCTTGACCTATTTTTATTTCAACTGCATCACCTTGATTAAGATAATCTGCAGAAACTCCGAATCTTCCAGATGCATATTGCATAATAAGTTTATCTGCTAATTGACGTTCTTCTGGAAGCATTCCTCCCTCTCCAGTATTTGTTATGGTTCCAGCAAGAGAAGAACCAATAGCTAAAGCCATTTTTGCTTCTTTACTTAATGCTCCAAAAGACATTGCTCCAATCATAATAGGTTTATCTAATTTTAATGGATTTTCAGCAAATCTATCCCCTAATACCACATTTGTCCCACATGGTTCCCTATATTTATCTAAAGGAGGTCTAGACACTTGTGCAGGAATAACAACCAAATCATCAAAATCTGGAACTTTTCTAAGCGCTCCCGTACTTCTAATTTTATATGAAGCTGTTTGAGATTTTCTAATAATTTCAACTATATCTGAAAATCCCCATGATTGTCTTGCATCTTGTGGAATTGCATCTACTTCAATAGCTCTGTTTGGACACATTTCAAGACAAATTCGGCAACCAACACAATTTTCTTGATTCAATGGATAAGGTTCTCCCTGAATGATTTCATAAACATTATGGGGGCAATTATTATAACATGAAAAACATCTACCACAAATTTTTTCATCTCTATCATCACATAAATACCAACAACAACCTGGTCTATCAAAGTTTCTTTTACACAAATCTGGATTTCTTTCTACTCTATATGACAATTCAACACCCCAAACAAATTAATGTCCATAAAATGGTCTTTTACTTTCTGGGACAATTTTTTTAAATTCACAATATTCATCTTCAGATAAACTAAAATTATATTTTGTTAAAAGTTTTTTAATTTCATCTAAATTTTCAGCAGTGGGTTGAACAATTTTTGCATTATAACCTAGACTACTAATATTACCTTTAACATAAATTTCGCCACGAATAATAGATTCTGCTAAATCTTCACCAACATCTCCTAAAATTATTATACGGCCTCCCATCATAAAGATTCCAGTCATAAATCCTGAATTTCCACCAATAATTATTGTACCATTCTTCATGATTTCTCCTGTTCTTGAACCTACTGATTTTCTAACAACGACAGTTCCACCATAAATTCCCTGACCTGCACCATCACCTGCAGATCCTTCTACAATTACTTCACCATCAGTTAAATTATCTCCAACGAACCATCCGGCATTTTCAGTAATTTTAATTTTAGGTCCATCACACATGGTCCCTGCAAAATATCCTACAGAACCATTAATTTCAATTTCTACATCATTAACTACTCCTGCTAACAAATAATGCATAGCATTTGGATTATCTATAATAATTTTATTATATTTTCCTGCATATTCTTTAACTTGAGAATTAATATCTCTAGGAGTAAGAGAAAATGCATCTAATTTTTTTATTTTTTCTGACAAAAAACCCCAACCTTAAATTTCATAAACCATTACTTCTCCTGGAGAAATCTGTTCAATATTATGAGTATCTACTACTTGCCCTAATGATACTTCTTCTGAAGCTATTGCAAATACATCATCTGTTTCCGCCATTACTCCTGGACGTAAACCTAATTTATCTTTAGCAATACCTATACCCTGCGGTGTTCCAATAATATAAGAAAAAGGACCATCCATATCTTCTACAGATTGTTCAAGAGCTTCTTCTAAAGTATAACCACTATCTAATTTATCAGCAATATAATGAACCAAACATTCAGTGTCATTAAATGTTTCAAAAATATGGCCTTTTCTTTCTAATGGATCTCTAACTTTCCAATAATTTGTTATTTGGCCATTATGAACCACAGAAACATCTGGAACAATATAAGTTTGAAATGGATGTGCATGATATCTATCCACACCACTTTCTGTTGAAAATCTTGTATGGCCAATTGCATGTGTTCCTTTTATATCGCGAACATTATATCTTTCTGCAATGTCTAATACACTTCCAACATCTTTAATCATTTCAAATGATTGGCTTCCATTTAAAACAATTACATTATCAATACTATCCACATTGCGAATAAGAGGTTTAAGCTCTGAAAAATTATTTAATTGTACTTTACATTTGTAAATAAAAGAATCTCCAACAGAAGGTAAAATTTCATCATTTTTAATTGGTGTAACCATATTAATTTCATCTTGAACTGTTTCGAGTAATCTATTTTGTTCTTTTACTTGAATTTTCAAAATGTACTCATTTTCTTTAAGACCTGTCCCGCCATAAATAGAATAACCTGCTGAATCAGGACCTCTATGCTGAAGTGCATGAAGCATGTTTGTCATATAATTTCCAATATTATGTAATTTTTTATCTTTATAAACAATTCCTGCTATTCCGCACATTGTAAAACCTCCTTTATAAAATATTCATGAATTCTGCTATCTTCTGTTAATTCTGGATGAAATGCAATAGCTATATTATGATCTTGTTTAACTGCTATTATTTTATCATCTAAAATTGATAATATTTTAATATCTTCTTTTGTTTTATCATAATCTATAAGAGCGGGTGCTCTAATAAAGACCCCTAAATATTTTTCTCCAAAAATTTCAATTTGACTTTCAAAAGAATCTTTTTGTCTTCCAAAAGCATTTCTTTTGACATTTATATCCATTATTCCTAGTAAAGGTTGTTCAAAATCTGTTTTTTTCCCAAGTAAAACCATTCCTGCACAAGTTCCAAATACTGGGATTTTTTTCTTTTTGATTATTTTATCTATTTCCCTTTTCTTAATTATTTTACCAATAACAGTACTCTCTCCACCAGAGATAATAATTCCATCACATTTTTCTACTTCATTAGCATATCTTACAGATTCTACTTGTGCATCTATTCCCATTTTATTAACAGCTTTTTTTGTAATGTCATAATGTTCACTAACAGCACCTTGTAAGTCTAGTATTCCTATTGTTATCATGTATATCATAAAATGTTGAAATTAATTAATAGAAATAGCATATTCTAAAATAAAATTTTAAATAGTCTAAGATTAGAATATTTTCAATTAACATATATGATTTTTATTATATATAAATATAATGGAAAATATCTTCCGACTATACATTATAAAAGATATTATAAAAATAAAAAAAAATACAATTATTCAAGTGATTTATTAATGTTAGCTATTGCATTTTTAGCTCCAGTTTTTACAAAACCACTTTCATCATCTAATAATTCTTCTAAAGGTTCGATCGCTCTTTTATCATCAAGATTACCTAAAGCCCATGCAGCTGCCCCTCTTACTCTCCAATCTTCATCCTTCAAAACATCAATCAAAGGTAGAACAGCAGGTTCCCCAAAACGACTTAGCGCAGTAGATGCTTCTCTTCTAACTAACTTATTGTTATCTCTTAAAGAAGCTATTAAAGGATCTATAGCCTTAGAATCATTTATCAAACCTAAAATTTTAGCCGAATTTAATCTAATATTTTTTTTCCTATTAGATAATGCTGAAATTAATGGATCAATAGATTCATCAGCTTTCATTTCTAACAATCCACTAGCTTCTTCAACTATAAACTCATCATCATCATTTAAATCTTGTATTAATTCTTCAATAGTCTTATCCATTTAAATCCCTCAAACTATATAATTAAATAAAATATGATTATAATACTATATATTAAAGTTTCTATAAATAAATTTCTATAGTATACAAACAGTTTTTTTAAAGTGAATAAATTATGTATAAAATTACAATAATAAGTGGGGATGGTATTGGAAAAGAAGTTATGGAAGCTGGAGAAAATCTTCTTGACCATTTAGATATAGAATTTTCCTTTAATTATGGAATTGCTGGTTATGAGTGTTTTAAAGAAACTGGATCTACTTTACCTAAAGATACAATTAAAAAAGCTAAAAAATCTGATGCAGTTTTATTTGGAGCGACAACTTCAACACCTGGCCAACCAAGTCCAATAATAGAACTTAGAAAAATACTGGATACCTATGCAAATCTACGGCCAATAAAATCATATCCCGGAGTTAAATCCGTTTATAATAATATTGATATGTTAATTGTAAGAGAAAATACCGAAGGAATTTATAGTCAAATAGAATACAAAAATAAAGATAAACTAATAGCTGAAAGAAAAATAACAAGAAAAGCATCAAAAAAAATAAGTGAAATGGCTTTTAAACAATGCCTAAATTTAAATAAAAAAAAAGTTACTTGTGTTCATAAAGCAAAAGTTTTAAAAAAAACAGATGGAATATTTAAAGATATTTTTTATAAAATAGGGGAAAAATATCCTACTATTATTAAGAATGATCATACCATAGATGATGCTGCTTATTATATGGTAAAAAAACCTCAAAAGTATAATGTAATAGTAACTAGTAATTTATTTGGAGATATTCTTTCTGATGAAGGTGCGGGATTAATAGGGGGTCTTGGAATAGCTCCTTCTGGAAATATAGGTGATAAATATGGACTATTTGAACCTGTTCATGGATCCGGGCCCGATATTGCAGGTAAAAATATTGCAAATCCTTCATCTATGATATTATCTATAGCAATGATGATGAATTATTTTAAAGAATATGAATATGAACATAAAATAACAAAATCTGTAGCTAAAGTTTTAAAAGAGGGTAAAACTGTAACTCCTGATTTAGGAGGAACTGCTAAAACATTTGAAATGGGAAAAGAAATTATAAAAAATTTAGAAGAATTTTAAATGATAGGATAATTAAATTATTTTTCATAAATCATTGTTCCAATTCCATTTTTAGTAAATATTTCAAGTAGAATGGAATGTTTCCTGCGTCCATCAATAATATGACAAGATTTAACTCCATTTTTAATAGCTTCAACACAAGTTTCAATTTTAGGAATCATTCCACCAGTAATAATCCCATCCTCAATTAATTCAGGTACCTCATCAATAGTTATTTTTTGAATTAAAGTATTAGGATCTTTCGGATTTTTTAAAACACCTGGCACATCAGTTAAAATAATTAATTTTTCAGCAGACACAGAACTGGCTATTTTACCAGCTACTGTATCTGCATTTAAATTAAGACTAATGCCATTTTTATCCATTCCAACTGGTGAAATAACTGGAATATAATCATTTTTAGTAAACATATTTAATAAATCTGTATTAATACAATCAATTTCACCTACTAAACCTAAATCAACAAGTTCTTCATTTCCAGTTTTTTCATCAGTTATTTTATGGATCGGTTTTTTATGAGCAAAAATTAATTGACTATCTTTTCCAGAAACACCAATCCCTTTACCATCATGATAACATATCTGAGAAACAATATTTGTGCTTATTTTACCTACAAGAACCATCTTAATAATATCCATAGTTTCTTCATCAGTTACTCTTAATCCTTTAATAAATTGTGGTTCTTTTCCTAATTTATCCATGGATCTAGATATCTCTGGTCCTCCTCCATGGACAACAAGAGGTTGCATACCAACATATTTTAATAAAACTGTATCTCTAGCTGTTGAAGCCATAATATGTTCATCTATCATAGCATGACCCCCATATTTTATCATGATTTTTTTATCATGAAACTTTTTAATATAAGGTAAAGCTTCAACTAAAATATTTACATCTTTCATTAAATCACAAAAAAGAATTTTTTTTTATAATAAATTAATTTAATTTTTATATTTTAAATAATCTTTGGAAACAAATATTCTATTCATAATATGATATAAAAAAAAAATAAATTATTAATAAACATTAAAATAATATTAATTATTTATTATTAATATTATTGAATAATTTGTATTAAAATTTATTTCTCAAATAGTTTAAATATTAAGTAAGATAGTATAATATATTATTCTTGATTGGAGGTGAAAATATGGATAAATTTGGTGATATGTTTAGACTACCTATAATGGAAGCTATTATAATTTTAATATTAGGAGCTATTGGAGCTGTTTTATCACATGCATGGGCTGGAGATATATTTACAATCATTTTAGTTATTATTATAGGTATTATAAGCTTAATTTTACCAGATACAAAAGTATCTGCCGTTAATGGTCTTATTACTGGATTTTTAATTGGTTTATTTCAAAACCATGTAATTGGCTATGCAATTGGTCAAAATATTTCTATGGTAAATAATATGTTTGGTGAGCCATTTTGGTTCGATCTAGTTATTTCAATAATTGTAGCTATTGTTGCTAACTATATATATAAATATTATAAAAAGGAATATTGAAAATGTATTATTACTATTAAAAAATAAAAATAATATTTAAATAATAATACATTTTTAATCTTTTTCAAAAATAATTAAGTAATGAGATTTTCCTTCGGGAATATCTTCACCAGTATCTGAATTTAAATAAGCAACTTTAAAACCATGTTTTTTAAAAATTTTTTCTAATTGTTGTGGTGAACTTCTAATAGATACTGGAGGACCATGTTTAACATCTTGCTTTTTAAAATCCATAATTGCTATTCTACCAGTATCATCATTAATAATACGGCTAAGTTCATTAATAGCTTCATCTACTTTTTTAGTTGCTGTAAATCCATGAAAAACATTGACTAATAAAACAATATCTACTATATTATCATTAACATCAATATGATAGGATATATCGGATAATATAGGTTTTAGATTTTTAATATTATTATTATTTTTATATTTATTTAAATCTTCAATAGATGGTTCATAAATATCTACTGCAAAAACATTTCCATCTTTAATATATTTAAGTGCTTTAATAGCCACATGGCCATCTCCACATCCGGCATCCATGAAATTTTCATGACCTTGAATATTTAATTGTTTAAGAATATCATCGGCATCTAAAAAGTCTTCACTAGATCTTCCTTGGATTCTATGGCCATTAGCGGGTAATTTTCCCGTATTATTTGTTATTATTTGTACCCCCTTTAAATTTATAAAATACATTAATTTAAAAGTGATATATAAACTTTATCATATCGAATAAAAAAAAATTATTTTTTCCAGGTCTGTTTTACTCCTCTTCCTCTTTTACTGCCCGGTTTAGTATAACATCTTTTTTGTCTTGTTCTTTTATTAGTACCTTTAATTTTAGCCATATTTTTACCTCCTTTAAATTTTGTAAATAAAAGATTAGAATAATTCTTAAAAAATAGAATTAATATAATAATAAATTATTTCTATTTAAAGATATTTATATCTTTCTTTTATGTAGTATACTCCGCATTAATTTTGATATAATCATATGTTAAATCACAACCCCAAGCAGTAGCACAATAATCCCCTAAATTCAAATCAACATTCACAATGATCTTTTTTCCTTCCATAATTTTTTCAGCTCGCTTAAGATATTCAGTATCATCAAAAGCTAAAATTTCACCTTTTTTAACCATAAAAACATTATCATTATCATTAGCTATTGAAATTGAAATTTTATCCTCATCCAATATAACACCCGAATATCCTACAGCCGACACAATTCTTCCCCAATTCGGATCGCCTCCAAAAACAGCTGATTTAAATAAAGAAGAAGAAACAATTGATTTAGCCCCTAATCTAGCATCTTCAATTGATTTAGCGCCATAAATTGTAGCTTCAATAAATTTAGATGCACCTTCACCATCTTCTACTTGTTTTTGAGCAAGCATTTTACATAAATAGTTAAGCCCCTCTTGAAATCGTTCATCAATTTTTCCATTATTAACTACTTCAACACCTGATTTCGAATTTGAAAACATTAAAACAGTATCATTTGTACTTTCATCACCATCAACAACAATCATATTAAAACTATCATTAACAGCTTTTTTTAATGCTCTATGAATATATTGTGAATTAATTACAGCATCAGTATCAATAAAACAAAGCATTGTTCCCATATTAGGAGCTATCATCCCTGTTCCTTTAGTAATTCCTCCAATTTTGACAATTTCTTTATTTTCCAAAGTTATTTCAACAGCAAATTCTTTAGGAATCGTATCAGTTGTCATTATAGCTTTAGCTGCATCTAACGAGTTCTTAGGACTATTATTAAGTTTTGATAAAGATTTATAAGTTAAATTTTCAATTATATTCATTGGCATTTCTCTTCCAATCACTCCAGTAGAAGCAATAGCTATTTCAGAAGAAGATAAATTTAAATCTTTTGAAACAATTTCTGATATTGTCCTACAGTCTTTAAGACCTTGTTTACCTGTAAAACAATTTGCATTTCCACTATTAATAAAAATAGCAGAAATAATACCATTTTTAATCATATGTTTCGTGTATTTTACAGGAGCCGCATTCACTTTATTTGATGTAAAAACTCCCGCAGCAGGACTATTAGGACTTTCTATAATAGCTACTCCATATTTTCCTTCTTTTACACCCGCTACATTTACATTTTCAACAACAGATAATCCCCCAGAGATACTTCTAATATAATCATTACTTCTCATTATATCACTGAAAATTAATTTTTATTTTTATAAAAAACAAGAGATTCCTTTTCAACATTAAATGTCTTATTTTCATTAAAATCTTCACTACCCGTTTGATTATTCACATTAACATCTTGTTTATCATTAGTTAAATTTGTAGTCATTTGCTCAGTAACATTTTCAATATGAGTAGTATTATTACTTGCATTATTTGCAGAAGTCATATTATCAATTCCTAAAGATATTCCAACTCCCGCACCTATTCCAAAAGCAACTAAAAGGATTACAATTATAACTATAAATTTTCCTTCATTTTCATAACTCAAACTAAAAACCTTTATTCTCTTTTATTAAATTAAATCTATAATTATGATGCTGCTGCATACACAATAGCTATTATAATTCCAATAACCCCAAAAATATTTAAACCAGTGATTGATGCAACATATGCAAATATAAATACAAAAATAAATATTCCAAAAAGTTTTATTTTTTCGTTAATAACCATATTTAATATTGTTCTTGAAAATTCAGTTGGAATATTATATGCATATAATCCATTAGCTAATTCAAAAACAACTAAAGATAATGGTGAAATTGAATTTATAGTATCAACTAATTGTGCTCGTTCACCAGCTTCTCGACGACTTCTACCAATTCCTGCCCTTATTTTTGCATCTTTATCTAACGCATACCAAGCAGAATCGAGACCTGCTCTAATAGCTAAATCTTTAGATGGAAAACGCGCAATAAAATCATCCCCACCTTCTCTGTAACCTTCAAGTTCCCCATTACATTCATTTTCAATAAATGTTTTAATACCTGTCATTAATTCAACAAGTTTTGTTCTCCCATATTTTGAAATAAACTTGGTAGAATCGATTAAATCTATAAAAAGATAATTTTCATATTCTTGAGATAATTTTGATTCACCTAATTTGAATTTATTATCAAATACAAATGCATATTCTCCCCCAAGTTTAGTAAATGCTATGCCTGGAAAACTCCCAATACTATTTGTATAATCTATTGATCTTTCAATAGCCGCAGCTCCAGTCATTCCAACAGCAGATATTATTGAAATTCCCTTATCTAATCCAATTCCTATTATTCTAATAGCTATTCTAATTGCATCATTTTTACTAGGCATTTTAGCAACAAGTTCAGTTGAGCTTTTTTCAACTATAACACCATAATCTTTTTCAATAATTTTAACAAAAAGAGAGATTAAATTATTATTTGGATGAGGAAGTTCAATGTAAAAATATCTATCACTTCCCATAATAATATTACTTACAAGCGCATATTCTTCAATCTTATCTTCAGCTGCTTTTAATTCATAAAATTGTGCATTATCTGGAATATTTTCAGAACCAATATCTCTTTTAAGATTATTTAAAATACTATCACTATTAATAGTTGCTTTTTTTATTTCTAAAAGAATAGTTTGAGTATAGTTAAACAAGTCCACATATTCTATTTCAATATCGTTTGTTGGGAAAAATTTAGTACCTATACTAATGGGTTTTAATTTGGTATATAGCTCAATCAAATATTTAATTAAGCTATTCACCATCGAGTTCTCCTCCTTTTTCAAGATCTATTTCAAATTGACCAGGTTGATTTAAAAGCATATCAGGTTTTACAGATACAAACGGAAATTTCCATGATCCCAATCTACTTGCGATTGTACTTGCAATATTTCTTGAATTTTTCTTAATAAACACTTCATCATATCTACTTATACGAATAACAATATTATAAGGAGAATATTCTGTAACCTCATCAGCAAGTAGAACATTTAATTCAAAAGTACCTGGTTTTATAAATAAATCATTACGAACTGCAATTAAAGGTTTTTTTTCAAGATTTAATCTATCTGCTATAGTAACAGAAATATTTCCAGCATTTTTAACTGCCATTTTATAATCTTTTGGATGTACAAGAACAAAAATTACATAAGGTGCAGCTACTTCTACATCATCAACCATTTCAACAATTTTATTAAATAATGGAATTTTAGCAAATACATTTTCTATTTTAGAACCCATTCTATTTTCATTATCAATACGCATTATAGCTTGTTTAGCAATATTTAATGGAGATATTTCGAGCCCTTCTTTTCCTTCATAAACTTCCCAACGTTTAAAAGTTAATTCTTTAATAATTTCATCAGAAATATTCTGTAAAATATTTTTATCACGTTTATATTTACTTGTTTTTCCAATAGTTAATCTATTATTCTCTATAGTAAATGGAATTCTTATCGAATTTATGTTTCTAAATTCATCAGCATAATCCCTAAATTTATCATTAGATAACACTTTAGCATTTTCTTTTTCAGCTATGTCTAAAATAAAATGATCAGCATCATTACCTGCAGGAACTTCTTCTACATTATCATTATTTAACAGTTCCTCAAATTTTACTTTATCATCAATTTCATGACGAAGTGATGCATCTGCTATAATAACAAATTCATCTTCACTTTCTTCTAATGCCCTAACAGCTGCTAAAATATTGGACATTTGAGGTTGATTATTATTATTTTTAGAAAAATAAGCTACATTAGAAGCATCAATAACAATTTTCATAATATCTCCCATTATTGATTAGTAAATATAAAGTTTATGTTATAATAAGATAATATCTATATATTCATATATTTATATCTAATTCAAAAATAACTAATCTTTGTATAATAAATCATTAAAATAAGAAAAAAAAGAACTATTATAAAATATTTCTTGGATATTCTCCAATTAAAACTTTTTCTGAATCAACTTTATTTAAAATTATTTTAATAGAATCATCATTTATATAATAAGTATTATACGAATTTTTATCATTTCCTCTAAGTTTTTTAGAAGAAACAGATCCCGCATTAATAAATAATGTATTATGTATTTTCCAAACATTAGCGACATGTTTATGTCCTGCTAAAACCAAATCAACCTCATGATCAACAAGAGTCTTTAAAATATCTCCTGCATCATATAATACATTACGCTCACGTCCTGTATTAGGAATTGGAATAACATGATGATGAAGACAAACAATACTAAAACATTCATTAATAACACATTGATCAAGTTGATGATCCATCCAAATTTGTTGTGGTCTTCCAATATTACCGCTATCAACATCAGGAGAGGAACTATCAAGACCAATTACAACAAAATTATTATCTTTGGTTAATTTCCAGCTTCTTTCTCCTATAAACTCTTCAAAAGTTTGATAACCTAAATTTCGAGCATCATGATTTCCAGGAATAGCGAATAAAGGATCATTAAACATTGCTAAATATTCTGTAGCCTTTTCAAATTGATTATAATAACCTTTATTTGTAATATCTCCTGTAAGAAGAATCATATCTGGTTTTAAATCATTAATTTCATCAACAACATTTAAAAAAGATTTTTCATTAAAATCATTGTCACCTATATGTGAATCAGAAATGTGAGCTATTATTGTCATATTTACTCAGATAATTTCATTATAGCTTCAGCTAAATCTCCATTACATTCAATTAGTGCTTGTTCAGCTTCATCTGAAGAAACTTTAGCTTGATTAGCCACTATCTCAATATCATCAGAAGGAATAATTAATTCTTGTTCAATTTCAACTTCTGTAGCTTTACCTGAGACTTGATAAGTTTCTTGACCCATAACATTCATCATACTAACTTCGGGTTTGGAAATTATCAATTCTTTATCTTCTAAACGGATTATTACTTCTTGAACATTATCAAGTTCTTTCATATCCATTCCCATTTTTTTCATTTGTCTTTCCATCTTTTTCATTTGTTTTGGGTTCATTCCAGGTATCATAAAAAAAATCCTCAAAAATTATATTTAACTTATTATAATATTTTAAAAAATTATTATAAAAATATTATGTAAAAAAAAAATTGAAAAATTAATCAGAAACTTATAATAGATCTCCAAATCAATAAATTAGATATTATTTAATTGAGATATCTGTTAATTTAATCTTAAACTTTATATTGTACAGATTATATTTAACTATATTATTAGTTTTTTTTATTATTAAAGTTTTTTAATAAAATTAAAATTTATTTAATTTCTATAGAATTTAATTATAAAATTCAAAATATAATTAATACTTATATAAAGAACATTTTAAAAATGTTAATTCATAAAAAAAATAGTAGTAGTTTAAAAAATTTTAAATCAAACAAATTTTTTTAATACAATATTATGATATGAAAATTTATTTTTAACAAAAAATAAAAAAAATGATGTAAAAAAAATTACATCATTGGAGGCATTCCTCCCATTGCAGATGGATCCATTCCACCCATATCAGGTTCATCAGTTCCACTTGATGCAATTACATCATCAATTCTTAAAATCATTTCAGCTGCTTCAGATGCAGATTGTATAGCTTGTCTTTTGACACGTTTTGGTTCGATTACACCAGCATCTTTCATATCCATAACTTTACCTGTAAAGACATTTAAGCCCATATATGGATTATCTTCATGTGATGCTCTTAAATCTACTAATGAATCAATACTATCTAATCCTGCATTTTCAGCTAAAGTTTTAGGAACAACTTCTAATGCTTCTGCAAAGGCAGTTACAGCTAATTGTTCTCTTCCACTGATTGATTCTGCATAGTCTTTAAGTTTTTTAGCTAAAGCTATTTCTGGAGCTCCTCCTCCAGCTACTACTTGATCATCTTCTACAGTCGCAGCTACTACACCAATTGCATCTTCAATTGCTCTTACAATTTCATCAACTATATGTTTAGTGCTTCCCCTTACTAGTAAGGTTACTGCTTTAGCTGATTTGCATTCTTCTACAAAGATCATATCTTCACCAGAGATTTTTCTTTCTTCTACAATTCCAGCTTCACCTAAATCACCAGCTTCTAGATCTTCTAAGTTAGACACAACAGTTGCTCCAGTTGCTCTTGATAATTTTTCAATGTCAGATTTTTTAACTCTTCTTACAGCTAGAATTCCTTCTTTAGCTAAGTAATGTTGTGCTAAATCATCAATTCCTTTTTGTGCGAATAATACATCTGCTCCTGAATTTGCAATTTTTGCAACCATATCTTTAACCATTTTTTCTTCTTGTTCAATGAATGCTTGCATTTGAGATGGATCTGTTATTCTAATTTCTGCATCCGCTTCTGTTTCTTTTACTTCTAATGGGGAATTTACTAAAGCAATTTTAGCATCTTTAACTTCAGATGGCATTCCTGGATGTACTTTTTCTTTATCTACAATTACACCATCAACTAATGTTGACTCTTCAACTACTGCCCCATCTTTTTTCTCAATTTTAATATTATCTATATCAACATCACCATCGTCAGCTACTTTTTGAACTGCTTCAACGATTAATTCAGCTAATGGTTCACGTGCAGCTTCAGTTCCTTTACCTGTCATAGCTGTCATAGCTACTTTGATTAATGTTTCTTTATCAATATCTTTAATAGCTATTGAATCTAGTATTTCTTGTGCCTTTTCAGCTGCTTGTCTGTAACCCATAGCTACTATAGTTGGATGAATATCTAAGTCTAATAAATTTTCTGAATTTTTTAATAATTCTCCAGCGATAATAACTGCGGTTGTAGTTCCATCAGCTACTTCATCTTCCTGAGTTTTTGCAACTTCAACTAACATTTTAGCTGCTGGATGTTCAATATCCATTTCCTTTAAGATTGTAACTCCATCGTTAGTTACTACTATGTCCCCAAGTCCATCTACTAACATTTTGTCCATTCCTTTTGGACCTAATGTAGTTCTTACAGTTTCAGCAAGTACTTTTGCAGCTAGAATATTATTCCTTTGAGCATCTCTACCAATTACTCTATTGGTACCTTCTGGTAATATGAAGATTGGTTGTCCACCTTGTGCCATATAAATCACCTTAATTAATTTAATTCATAATAACCTAACTAAGGTTATTAGTATAATAGTGAGTTTGAGGTTATATAAATAGTTTATGGTAATGATTATAAATTACTTTTATTTTAATAATAAAACTATATTTTTACCCAAAAAATATAATTATTATTCAAAAAATTTATATGATCTAAAAAGTTTAAAGATAAATTTTATATAATTTAAATAAACATTAAAATTTTAATTTTAAATTATAAATTATATAAATAGATTCATATTAAACATATTACAATGAAAATTATTGATTTAACATATACTATTAATAATTCTATAAAAGAGTATCCAGAAGATCCTAAAACTGAAATTAAATATTTTAAAAAACCAACACAAAAAGATAGTTTAACTTTATTTGAAATGAGAACTGGTCTTCATATTGGAACTCATATGGATGCTCCTCTTCATTATATTAATAATTCTAAAAAAATTTCAGATTTAAATATTGAAGATTTTATAGGTAAAACTAGTGTAATTAAAAATAATGAATTCAAAAATAATATAGAAAAAATAGTTATAATAAAAACAGGATGGTCTAAATATTGGGGCAATAATAAATATTTCTACAATTATCCAACACCCTCAATTGAATTTATTCAATATTTAATTAATGAAAATATTAAAGGAATTGCTATAGATACATGTTCTGTAGATAAAAATAATGAAAATACAATTCATAAAATGCTTTTAAAAAATAATATATGGATTGTAGAAAATATTGCTAACAGTGAAAAATTATCTAAAGAAAAATATGAAGCATATTTTATTCCTTTAAAAATAGAAACTGAAGCTTCACCAGTTAGGGCTTATGTTATAGACAAATAATTATTTTTTATCTAATCTAAATGGAGGAGTATCCTCAAAAGTTTTAAAAGAGTCTTTTTCTTCTTGAAGTTCATTGAAAAATTCATTAATTTCCTCTAATCTCCTAATTTTATTATTCTTTCTAGTTAATTCATTTTTTAAATCAAAATATTGATCTATAGGAACAGTTTTTCCCTTCATAACACTAATCTCATTATCCTTAGCAGCAATCTCCTGATCCTTAACTTCCAATTGCCTAGTCAAATCATCCTTTAAATTAGAATATTGATCTATAGGAACAGACTTCTCCCTAATAACACTAATCTCATTATCCTTAGCAGCAATCTCCTGATCCTTAACTTCCAATTGCCTAGTCAAATCATCCTTTAA